>JAFGNQ010000427.1 GCA_016926925.1 Candidatus Aminicenantota bacterium | reverse complement strand
GAAACCCATAAGGAAAATACAAGAGGAGGGATTTCAGATTGGGAAAAAACACGATGCCTTTAGCAGTAGGTGTAGCGAGCAGCGGACGTCGCCGAGGGAATTCAACAACTCTGTTGAAAGCCTACCTGGAGGGAGTTCGAACGGCGGGATTCAAAACTAAGATTGTGCATCTCAACAACTTGCACTATCTAGGTTGCCAGGGCTGTGATAGATGTGTGAATGGAAAAGAATGCAAGCTTCAGGATGACCTGAATGATATCTTCCCAATCATGAAGGAGGCAAGGATCTGGGCTCTGGCCTCCCCTATTTATTATGACGGGGTGAGCGGTCAGTTAAAGACCTTTTTTGACAGACTTCGATTCACGACATACGATCCGAACAAACTTCAGGGACCTCGTAAAGGCATTATCATCGTCACTTACGAAGACAAGCCGAATAAGGTATACACAGATACCGCAAGGCACCTGGCCAAATATTTCGACTGGAACAACAGGGGGAATTTTAGTAAGGTGGAGGTCGTAGCCGAAGGCAACCTAGGTCCCTCGGATGCCTGGAAAAAGCGGCCCGACCTTTTGGAGAGAATAAACAAACTCGGCCTCAAACAAGCCAAAGAGTTGAGAGTAAGACTTTAGCCCGGATTATTCATGAGTCGAGGTTGCTGGAACGGCAACGAAGCGGCCCATGAAGCTGTAGTGAGCCGACCCAACCTAACCCGGGCTGAAAGGAAGCCGATGCAGCAAGATCGGCTCGCCCAAAGGGTAAAAATCGCGGACATATAAATGAATATTTCTTAAAATATGAGTATCGTCGGTTTTTATGAATAATCCAATTAAAAGAAACGGAGAGAATAGTGGAAAATCTCATGAAGAAACATGTGTTTATGATTCTGGTTGCAGTATTGTGCTTTTATATTGGCGGAAATGCCGCCTATAAGAGGCAGGAAGCTCCCCAAAGTGTCACTATAACCGGATTCGTCTTTCTCGACATCAATGAAAACGGGATCAGAGACAGCAGGGAGCCCGGGATACCGGGAGTGGTTGTATCCGATCAAGTCGAGGCAGTTGCATCCGATTCTATGGGAGCATACCGAATAGCCGACTCAAAAGGTTATGGTATAGCATTTATCAGCATACCGGACAACTATGCCTCCAACGGTCCATTCTGGAAGCACATAAAAAATAATTCAGGTAGGTTTGAGGCCGATTTTCCTCTAATTCGTTCGGGAAAAGCCGAGGAGTTCGCTTTCATTCATGCTTCGGATCCCCATTTAAGCGAAGCTTCGTTGCCTCGGTTACTTAAGTTCAATGCTATTGTCGATTCGGTCAAACCGGCATTTGTCCTGATGACCGGAGATCTCGTTCTTGACTCTCTGAGGGTGCCGGAAAATGAGGCCAGAAGTTATTTTGAACTGTATAAAAGAGAAATTGCAAAATTATCAATTCCCGTTTGGAGTATTCCGGGAAACCATGAAATATTCGGTATCGAGAGAGATTATTCTCTGGTAAGTTCCGAGCATCCCCTTTACGGGAAGAAGATGTACCGTCACTACCTGGGACCGGATTACTACTCTTTCAATTACGGCGGTGTTCACTTCATAGGGTTGAACACGGTCGATTATCATCAACTCTGGTACTACGGGCATCTGGATGATACTCAGCTGGCCTGGCTTGAAAAGGACCTGTCGTTTGTCGCTCCGAAAACTCCGGTTGTGACCTTCAATCATATCCCCTTTTACAGTACCGTCCAAACTCTCATCGGGTACAGGGATTCGATGCGGTCGCCGATGCTTATAAATGTCAACGGCGAAAAAACGTCCCAGCACACGGTTGCCAACGCCCAATCAGCCCTGGCTTTGCTGAGAACGCACACCCATAGCTTGGCTCTTGCCGGGCATATCCACGCACGAGAAAGACTAACTTATGAGTATGAAGGCAGCCAAGTTCGCTTCATCCAGGTTTCTGCGATTCTTGGGGACAGCACCTTTGCAGGCATGAAAATGATCTCAGGTGTAATCCTTTATAGAGTAAAAAACGGCGAAATCGATGACGGCGAGTTCATTCCGCTCGAAAAAGCAGAATAAAGAGAATTGCATGGAGAGCTAATTTTTCTCCCTGGCTTTTCGTTTCCTTTTTTTCACGCCTGACTTTTCAGCGTCTGCTTGAGCTTTCTGCAGCTTTTCATAAGTTTGAACCATCTCTTTTTGAATTTCTTCTCTCAGAGTCCAATCAGTGAATGTGTAAAATTTTTGCTGGAGATAGTACATCTTATTCGTCAGCATTTCGACAGTTTCTTCCGGACTGACCAAACGGTCTCCTTGAAAAGTAGGATCCATACTGTCCCGAGTGTCCATACGAGTTTCAACCGGTGTTTCTATTCTCCTAGGGGGATTGCTCGGCGGTTGGATTCGAGCGGGGGTCGATTCATCGGATGATGTGCTCTGAACGACGGATACGGCTGATCGGCGAATGATTTTTTTTAGGTCTGCATTCGTCACCACAACAGTCTTTCTTCCTTTAAGAGACGCTCTCCTTTCTTTTTCTTTCTTTGCCGCCTCAGCCAGACTCTGTGGGAAAGTCAATGCGGCAAACAGCAAGAACAGAAATATGAAGCTGCTGATTTTTTTGGCGCTCATCTTCTGTTTAATAATAAAAGAATTGATTGCACGGGTCAACTCAACCTTTCTTTCTGGCGGAAAACCTCCCAAACTTGACATCACCCGCCACACAACTTATATTTTAATCGAACAAGGGAAAATACGCCAAGAGCTAAGCAATTCCCACCCGCCAGGCAGACCACCAAAGATTTTGGGAATTCAACCTATTTTGGGATTTTTGGAGGTCAGGATGAAACATTCTCCAAGAACCGGGGTTTTTTTTTCTCTCATTTTAGGAAGCCTGATGATTCTCCAACCAGGCTGCCGAAGCCGACCGAAGGAAATTCCCATCTCCACCTACTCCAAAGAAGCCCGCAACCTCTTTCGAGATGCACGGGCAAAATTCGAATTCCATCACACAGAAGAGGCAGATGCGCTTCTAAGCGCCGCTCTTAAAAAAGACCCTCTTTTCGCACAGGCTCATGTCTATAAAGCTTTAACGTCTTCCGCGAGCGATGAGATCGATCAAGCAATCGCAAAAGCGACCACCAATGCCTCAAGAACCACCAAAGCCGAACAAGTCCTTATTTCCGCTATTAAGGCTTTTCGTTGGGAAAACAATCCGGAGAAAGCCACTGAGCTTTATCATCAGCTCATTGAGCTGAACCCCGATGACGCCCGGGCGCGGTGGCTCCTCGGCAGAGTCTATATAAAAACGAAAGAAACGCTCAAAGCCATAGAACAATTGGAACGAGCAATCCAAATTGACCCTGAGTTTGCACCTGCTTTTCAGGATTTAGGCTACCGGAATTTGATCAGAGGGGATTATCAGAGTGCAGAAGAACATTTCCAGAAATACTTGGAACTCGTTCCCGACGAACCCAACTCACACGATTGCATCGCCGATCTCTACACTAAGACAGGCAGGTACGAGCAAGCTATCGATCATTACCGGAAAGCTTTAGAACTGAATCCTGCTTTTGCCATATCCGAACGAAATATCGGCATCAATCTATGCTTTTTGGGAAAATTTGAAGAAGGGCAAACCCCGATGGGCTTTTGAGCTATTCAAGAACGCAGACATCGAAGATCCTTTTTTCATTTACTACACCGCAGTGGCAAAGGACAAGACAGGAGATCTTGTAGACGCAGCAAAATATTTTCGGAAAGCAGGCAATTGGAATTCGGACAGCTTCTATTATTCTCTTATCCGCCAGAAGGCATTGAATCGCAAAACGAATTGAGCGTACCTCCGACACTCCCCTCTCTTCACCATTGAAATACATCCCGATAACACCTTTGAGATGAAGACCGAAAAAATCAAGGTCATATCTGAGCAACGCGTCCGAGTCTTCGTGCGGATGTTTCAATCTTAACCAGCTTAAGCACTTAGAGGGGATGAAACACATTTGACCGCGTGTCTTCGCTGTGTTATCTATCCTAAAGGAAGTCCACTTTTCAACCTGGACCCTATTCCAAAAAGAGAGATTCATGGTCGGAAAAAGCGTAAAGAATCCCAGCGAATTGACGATTTTCGAAGCCATGGCCGCCATTCAAGCCGGAGAGCTGACATCACTCCAGCTAGTGAAATCCTGTCTAGAACGCATCGATCATTTCGAGACAGAAATCCAAGCCTGGGCTGTCGTTGATGGTGAAAGAGCCCTGGAAACAGCTCATAATTGCGACCAGAAACGCAAAGAGGGGCGAATACAGGGACCGTTACATGGAATTCCCATAGGAGTGAAAGACATATTTTATACAGCCGGAATCCGAACGGAATCGGGCTCAAAAGTCTGCTCGGGCTTTGTGCCTGATTTTGATGCGGCAGCTGTGAGTCTCTTGAAAAAAGCCGGCGCCGTACTCCTGGGAAAAACGCACACCACAGAATTTGCGCTTTTCGATCCGGCGCCCACCCGCAACCCCTGGAATACGACTCACACCCCGGGGGGTTCGAGCAGCGGCTCTGCAGCAGCGGTCGCTGCCGGGATGTGTCTCGGTGCACTCGGCAGCCAGACCCTAGGGTCTGTCTTGAGGCCCGCAGCTTACAACGGCCTCGTTGGATTCAAACCGCACTTCGGAAGAATCAGCACCTACGGAGTTGTCCCGTTGAGCTGGACCTTGGATCACGTCGGTCTGTTTGCAAAGTGCGTGGAGGATGCCGGAATCATATTCCAGGCTATAGCCGGAAACGATCCGAGAGACATCCACTCATTGAACGAGCCTGTCCCAACCTCATCCGAGAATCTGAAGAACCCAAAGCCCCCCAGATTCGGTGTTGTCCGTGACTTTTTTTACGACAACGCCGACGAAGAGATGAAGGAGCATGTGAACGATGCCGCAGAACGGCTCAAGACGGAAGGGGCTTTGGTAGAGGAAGTATCATTTCCGGCTCACTATTTCGATTCGGTTTTTGAAAACGGAAAAACCATCATGAAAGTCGAAGCGGCCGCTTGCCATCAAGAGATGTTTACCGCGCATAAGGATCTCTACAGCCCGAAAATCAGAGCTTTCATCGAGGAGGGCCTGCGCATCCCATCCGTCGATTATGCCAAAGCCCTGCAGACACGATTGAAGCAAAGGACACAGCTCCCCTACCACTTTGACGCTTTCGATGCCTTCCTCACCCCAGCCGCCCCCGGAGCAGCCCCACCAGGTTTGGAGAACACAGGAAGCCCGGTAATGCAGGCGCCCTGGACAATTTTGGGAGTGCCGACAATCAGCCTTCCGTTGGGATTAAACGAAGAGGGGTTCCCTCTTGGAATTCAGATAGCCGGACCTCCGCGAGCAGAAGACATCCTCTTCTCGGCAGCCCGCTGGTGCGAGCGGATATTGGGCGTCCATCTCCGACCTCCACTGTGATGACCGGCTCACATGCCGGAAGTTCATCGTAAAAATGGACCCCTAAACCTGCAGTAAAGCGCAACAAAATGAATCTGAAGGAATGGATGGAGCGAATTTAACCTGAGTGCAGACATCCCTTAAGATTTTCTCTGAGCCAGATACACCAAGGTATGATGAACCGAGTTCTTCTCCCCGGGTTCACCTGGCGTGTTTGTCCAGAAATTCGAGCACTCGCTTCCAGGCATCTCTCTCAGCCAGGGCTACATCCCGAACCTGAATGGCAGGATTGAGTTTTGTCGGAGGGAGATTCGGCAAGAAAAATGCATGCCCGGCCCCATCATAATTCAAATGCAGCACTTCCGAGGAAGGCTTTTTCTCTCTGATTGTGTCGGCGATGGTTTCCGACCATTCGGTCGTCGGACCCAACTCATCCCTAGTGCCGCTGATCAACATCACGGGACAATCGATTCTCTCGACCTTGATGCGCGCCTTTTCCAGGTCATCTTCGGATGCATTCTTTACCGCTCTTTCG
>JAFGNQ010000073.1 GCA_016926925.1 Candidatus Aminicenantota bacterium | reverse complement strand
CAAAGAGACTCTTCTCTCCGGATCACCTTTGTGGGCAGCAGTCGAAAATTGGAAAAAAGCCTGATGGATCGTTACCAGGCTCATTTCGTCCCTCTGAAAATTGAAGGATTGAAAGGCATGGGATGGAAAACCTTCAAATCTTTGTTCATCCTTCCCTTCTCTTTCTTGAAATCGCTGGGGCTTTTGCTGCGTTTAAAACCGGACCTGGTCATCGGCGTCGGCGGATACAGCTCCGGTCCGATCGTCCTCCTGGCGTCTTGGTTGAAAATCCCGACATTGATCATGGAACAGAACCTTCGTCCCGGCTTTACCAACAGATTGCTTCTTCCATGGATCAAGAAAGCAGTGGTCGCCTTTGAAAGCTCGCTGCCCTACTTCAAGGGAAAGGGACAATTCATAGGCAACCCCACAAGAGAGGAATTCCTGACCATCACACCCAAGCCGCGTAACAGCAAGTTTACGTTGCTGATCTTCGGAGGAAGTCAAGGTTCGCACTTCCTCAATAAAGGAATTACGGATGCGCTCCCCTTCATCAAAGAGCAAAAAAATTCCTTACGTATCATTCACCAGACCGGGCAAGTGGACCTGGCTTGGGTCAAGGACGGCTATCTCACAAACGGATTTTCGGATTTTACCGTTTTATCTTTTTTTCACGACATGGCCGAACAATTCAAAATATCCGACCTCATCGTCTGTCGCGCCGGAGCGACAACCATCGCCGAGTTGATAGCGGCTCAAAAAGCGGCCATTCTCATTCCCTTTGCCCAAGCAACGGACAACCATCAAGTGGCTAATGCCAAAGAACTGGAAAGAGTCCAAGGGGCCTGTGTGATCACGGAAGATGAGTTTCAGCCCATGGCATTCGCGGATAAAATTCGAGAATTTATGATCCATAAGGACAAACTGGATATGATGGAAAAAAACCTGAGGCAGCTGAAAACGGCAAATGTTGCCGCAAAAATTTCCGACCTCTGTTTTGAACTCATGGAGAAGACATGACGGGAGGCAGGATTGGTAAGACATAAGTATTACAAACTCAAGCACATTCATATGATCGGAATCGGAGGGACCGGTATGAACGGGATCGCCGAAGTCCTTTTGAATCTGGGTTACAAAGTCACAGGTTCGGATATCCAAGAAAACGATGCCACCCAACGCCTTTCGGAACTCGGCGCCGAGATCAGTATAGGACATAAAGCCAATCAGGTATGCCAGGCCGACGTTGTCGTCATATCCTCGGCCATCGGCGAAGACAATGTGGAAGTCAAAAAGGCACGGATCGACAAAATACCGGTGATTCCACGAGCGGAAATGCTCGCCGAACTGATGCGGATGAAAAACGGGATCGCCGTGGCCGGATCGCACGGAAAAACATCCACGACATCCATGATCGCTCAAGTTCTCGAAGAAGGCGGATATGACCCGACCATTATTGTGGGAGGACGTCTGAACACAATCGGAGCCCATGCCAAGTTGGGAGGAGGTGATTTCATCGTCGCCGAGGCGGACGAAAGCGACCGGTCATTTCTCTATCTTTCGCCTTTCATAGCCGTTCTCACAAACTTGGATGAAGAGCATCTTGACCAGTATGAGTCGGTCGACGAGATCAAAAAAACCTTCATCCATTTCGCCAACAAAGTTCCCTTTTTCTGCCCGGTCGTACTCTGTCTCGATGATGCCAACCTTCAGAGTTTGATTCCGAAACTGGAGCGCAGAGTCATCACCTACGGTTTTTCAGCCCAAGCGGATATTTTTGCTCGCGATCCCAAGTTCGAAAATTTTACGAGCACATCGACCATCTTCTACCAGAATGAAAAGCTGGGAAACCTGAAATTGAATGTCCCTGGAATCCACAGTATCTCCAATGCTATGGCGGCTATCGCGGTGGGACTGGACCTGAGCATCCCGGTGAAGGCGATCTTCAAAGCGCTCGAGAGCCATACGGGTATGGGTCGCCGCTTCGAACTCAAAAAAACAGTGAATGATATTATGATCGTCGAAGATTATGCCCATCATCCGACTGAGATCATGGCTACTCTCGAGGCGGCTAAAAAAGGATGGCCGCGCCGTATCATCGCCGTATTCCAACCTCACCGGTATTCCCGGCTCGCGCATCTGATGAAGGGCTTCGCTACTTCATTCAATCAAGCGGATGTGCTCATACTTACCGAAATCTATGCAGCCGGGGAAAAACCTATCGAGGGGGTAACAGGAAAGGCTCTCTACGAAGAAATACAGCAGTTCGGACACAAATGCATCTATTTTGAATCCGATCTTAAAAAAATTCCAGCTCTCGTGTCGAAACTCGCCAAGCAGAGGGACATCATTCTCGTTATGGGCGCCGGAAGTATCTACAAGTCCATTCCGGATATCATCAAACGGTTGGGAGGTTAAACCAATGGCCACACAAATCAGCACGACACTGGGTTACAAACACCGCTCCGCCGTAGCCGAGCCCCTGCATTTCCGGAGGAAGGATTCAAGATCCAAAACAAAAAAAGTAAGGAGAAAGATCAGGCTGAAAGTCAAACACATCTTGACTTATTTCTTTTTGATCGGAGGATTTTTTTTCTCAATACAAAAGTCGTATCTTTTTCTGATCTCTTGGGAAAAATTGAATGTCTCTCAAGTGGAAATCCAGTGTAAAAAAAAGAGCGTCGAGGAAAAAGTGAGGCAGTTCCTGAAAGGAAAATATTTGGGCAATCTAATACTTCTTGATATGGACACGCTCAAGAAAAACCTGCTGACTCATCCCTGGATCAAAGATGTGCACATGCGAAAGAGTTTTCCCTCGACAGTGAGGATCGACATAAAAGAGCGGGTGCCTTTTGCATTACTGAGGAGTGAAGCCCTTTATCTCATTGACAGAGACGGCGTCAAACTGCAGAAGGTTGATCCCGAACACTCGGGTTCTTACCCCCTGCTTACGGATACCCATCATTTCAAAAATGACGTCGCACCCAAATTGAATCTTGCCCGGGAGTGTCTGGACAGTCTCAATATCAGCCAAGAACTGAAGGTAGCGGCCATCGACCTATCCGAATATGACAATGCCAAAGTCAAGCTAAAGGATTCTCCAACATGGATCATAATCGGAAATGACAATTTTAGAGGGAAAATCGAATTTTTGCTCACACATCAAGATATTCTTCAACACTACGGCATATTGGAGTATGTGGATCTCCGATTCAAGAACCGTCTCTACATAAAGCCCCTGGAAAATTGGGCACGGAATAACATTATCAGCCCGGGCAAGGAGGCAAACTAATGCCAAAGAACGGTTATGTTGTCGGATTTGACATAGGCACAAAAAAAATTACGGCAATCATCGGCGAAATCACGGAAGAACGAAAAATCGAGATCATCGGTATCGGCTCGGCTGATTCTAAAGGTTTGCGTAAAGGAGTCGTCGTCAATCTGGAAGCAACCATCGATGCCGTTAAGAAAGCTCAGGAAGAAGCCGAACTCATGGCGGGTGTCGCTATCGACTCCGCCTTTGTCGGGATCTCAGGAGCTCATATCAAGAGCTTTAACAGTAGAGGAGTCATCGCCGTATCGGGAAAGAATAGGGAGATCACACGTGAAGACATCAAGCGTGTTATTGATCAATCCAAAGCCGTATCCATCCCCCCTGATCGAGAAATCATACACATCATTCCCCAGGAGTTCGTCGTCGATGATCAGGACGGCATCAAAGATCCCTTGGGAATGAGCGGCATCAAACTGGAAGTCAACGTCCACATTATCACCGGAGCCATCACTTCGGTTCAAAATCTCAAAACATGCATCACCCGTGCAGGAATCGAAATAGAAGAGCTTGTGCTCAACCAAATAGCAACGAGCTATTCCATCCTTACCCATGACGAGATGGAGCTCGGCGTAGGGCTGATCGATATCGGAGGGGGCACGACGGATGTGGCCATATTTGAGAGAGGCAGCTTGTGGTACACCTCCGTCATCCCCATCGGCGGGGATAACTTCACGAATGATATCGCAGTCGGCCTGAGAACTCCCATTCCCGATGCGGAAAAAATCAAGAAAAAGTATGGGTGTGTTTCCACACCGCTCGTTGAGGAACAGGACACCGTTGAAGTGCCCTCCGTGGGACGAGGGAAAAAGCCCCGAGTGCTTTCCAGACAGCTTCTCGCCGATATCATT
The DNA here is from genome assembly GCA_016926925.1 of Candidatus Aminicenantota bacterium. The sequence continues at coordinate 1,778 of JAFGNQ010000073.1, read as the reverse complement.
CAACCTAGAGCAGAGGAAATCTTCCGGCTTGTCGATAACGATATCAAAAGGATGGGGTATGAAAAATCTTTGAACTCGGGTATTGTCCTGACGGGAGGAACAGCCCTTCTGGAAGGATTGGAGGAAGTCGCTGAGGGCATTTTTGATCTACCTGTAAGGCGGGGAGATCCCAGCGGGATCGGCGGACTGGTCGATCGGGTCAATACCCCGGATTATGCCACTTCAGTCGGCCTCATCCTCTATGGGTATACCCAATGGAAGGACAGAGGCTTTTCAAAGGATAGAAAAAAAGGATTCTGGGTTAAATTTAAAGACTGGCTAAAAGAGGCCTAGGAGGAAAACATGAGTGAGGATTTTAAAAGCAAGCTTAAATTTCATCTTGTGGACGAGCGCGAAGGGGCCAAAATCAAGGTCATCGGAATTGGAGGCGGTGGAGGAAACGCCGTCAATCGAATGATCGAGGCCCGAATCGAAGGAGTGGAGTTCATTGCCATCAATACCGACCTTCAGGCGCTCAACAACAACCGCTCCGGCACTAAGTTCCAGATAGGTCATCAGCTGACCAAAGGATTGGGTTCCGGGGGCAGGCCGGATGTGGGCAAGCAGGCGGCTTTGGAGGATACGGAACAGCTCGTCGAGCTCATCGAAGGCGCCGATATGGTTTTTCTGACAACGGGGTTGGGAGGCGGTACAGGAACGGGAGCTACCCCTATACTGGCAAACATCGCCTCGGAATTGGACATCCTGGCCATCGCCATCGTCACTCTTCCCTTCGAGTTTGAAGGACGGATCAGGGCCAAACAAGCACAAGAGGGTTTGGCTGAGCTCAAGTCTGCAGTAGACACGGTTATTTCAATTCCGAATGAGCGGTTACTGGAGACGGTAAATTTGGACACATCGATCCAAGATGCATTCAAAATGGCTGACGATATTCTGCGACAAGCCGTGCAGGGGATATCCGACCTGATTACCCGGCCGGGAATCATCAATCTCGACTTTGCCGATGTCAAGTCTATTATGAAAGGAATGGGAATGGCCTTTATGGGTACGGGCATCGCCTCCGGTGAAAACAGAGCCGTGGACGGCGCCCACAAGGCGATATCCAGTCCGCTGCTCGTGGATACCTCTATCGAAGGAGCTCATGGAGTCCTCATTAACATCACGGGTGGAAAAGATGTCACACTACATGAAGTATCCAAAGCTTCGCAGATGATCCATAATCTTGCTCATCCTGAGGCCAACATCATATTCGGAACAGTGATCGATGATGACATGAAAGAAATGGTCAAAGTGACGGTTATCGCCACAGGATTCGATCCGAAACCGTCTTTGGATTCCGCTTCACCTGAGGAATTCACTCCCATACGGGAAAAAACCCCTCCTCCGTTCCGTGTCCAGCAGGAGACACCTCCTTATGTGTTCGAGCCCAAAGGAAACGAAACATTATGGCAAAGACCTGCATGGGAAAAAAAGTGGGAGCCCTATGAAACTCCATCGTTCATTCGAAGAAACAAGCGCTCATCCCTGAGGAAAAGCCTCGATGATTTTAGCTGATCTGGTTGTCGCCCGCTGCAGCCAACTTCTCACTTGCAGGGGTTCCATACCTAAAAGAGAGGGTGCGCTCCAGGATCTCGGCATCATCGAAGGAGGAAGTATCGCCTCCAAGGAAGGTAAAATCGTTTTCATAGGTAAAGAAAACGAGCTGCATCAAAATGTCCGATTGGATGAGGGAGGCATCCAAATGGACGGCCGTGGACTGGTCGCTCTCCCCGGTTTTG
>JAFGNQ010000426.1 GCA_016926925.1 Candidatus Aminicenantota bacterium | reverse complement strand
TCATTCATCTCGTATGCCGTCTTCTGCTTGAAAAAAAAAAACCTAGCCTTCATGCGTGCTTTCAAGTTATGGTCATACATATCCCGCGCTGCGCCCCAGACCCAGGCAATTTTTTCACCCTCCCTCACCCCATACCAGGACCGGCTGCGGAACTCGAGTGCGGCATCCCACCAATGGTATGATCTGTCGACATAAAAACGGAATGGCTCCCCTGTCGACCCGCCGGTCTTGGTCAGCTGCACCTCGTTTCTTTTTTCCGAAGAAACAAGGGACTCTAGATTTTCGGTTGCCGCTTCTCTCGTCAAAAAAGGCAGCGCTTGAAAATCTTTGAAACTCCGAATATCTGAAGGATGGATGTCCATTTTTTTGTACAGGTTTTGATAAAAAGGAACATTATCGTAGGCGTACTTCACAAGCTTCTGGATTCGGGACAGCTGCCATTCCTTTAGCTCTTTGGTAGAAAACCATTGAGTTTTATCCAATTCAAGAAAATGCCGTTTGGTTTCTAATCCGCCTGGATAAACAGTTCTCAGATTCCGGTATATCCAAGCATACATTGTTGCCTCCATGCAATCCCCGAATAATTCAAATAATATCCTAAATAATTATCATGTAGCTGACATAAGGTAGTGGTTTGTAGGAAGATTTGTTTTCGCATGCTGAAGGTCAAGTACAGCCATTGTCAATTCTTCCCCTAATCCAATAATATTCGCTCACTAGGATTATTTCAATAGAATCTGTCAAAGAATTTGTGTATAGGGATAAATAGGGTGCTCTGTTATGAGAGAGCGACTCCTTTGCTCGTTCTTATCGATGATTTGTGTCATCAAGAATGAGCGCGTTCATTGGAAGTTCTCCATCGTCACCCAAAGCGAAAGAGCTTTGTAAATGGCTGATCAACGTTAGCCTGTACATTCTGCCCGTTCAGAGAATCCGATGAAGGGAATTGCCCGTTTTAAAGGAGTAAAATCTGTGATTCTCTTTGATGGAAAATTCAGTACAGTGCCCTTTGTGAATTCCAGGGGGAAATCTTTCTTGAGACTTTCTGTTTAATTCCGCCAAGCGTATCCGTAGCGTTTGACGGCTTTAAAGCCTTCATCCGTATCCTCGATGGAATACCCTTTATGATTTTTGCAGGGCCTCGGATTGACTTTGGATGGGATTTGGGCAATGTATCTTCCCTCTTGATCGAACACATCGAGGACATATTTGCCCTCGATTATCCCTTTTTTTGAACGTTCTGACTCGAACCATTTGATATGATGTTCTCGTGGAAACAAAGATGCATTCCCTGAAGCAGCTGTCTCCAGCCTTGTTCCAATAAAGTCGAAAGAATCGCCGACAATGGATTGACAACCATCCAAGCACGTGATATAGACTATACAGTAAAATGCTAGGATTTATAGGGATTTGTATTTTCTTTTTAACCGAATCCGGTCTTGTGTCCTTTTTTAGTTTTAAGAGGGATGTGTCATCTTGATTAAAGTCGGGAACCTTTGGAAGCTGCAATATGCCGGGTGGAATACCATGGGTGTCGCAGACCTTCTGCCAAAATCGATGCTTTACCTGAAACAAATCTTCAGCTTTGCTTTTCAAGAAGAATCTTTGATAAAATTCTGCTGAAAGATGAGGAGCAACACATGAAAAAACATATGCATCTGTTCCGTATGGCGATGTCCTGTACCGTCGTTTTCTTTCTGATTCATCCCAGCTTAGCGAGGGGAGAAGAGATCAAACCGGCAACCGTGCTGCAGCCCATGCCTGATTTCTCGCTTCCTGCTTACCAAGGAGGGGAAGTGAGCATCTCCAAGCTCAAAGGCAAGAACATCCTGCTCATCTTTCCGCGCGGGCTGGCCGGGAAAGACCACTGGTGTCATGTCTGCAATTATCAATACGCGGAACTGGCGGAACTTGAGATGCAGAAAAAGATCCGGGAGAAATACGATCTGGAGATCCTTTTTGTTCTCCCTTACGGAAAGGCGCTGGTCGAGGACTGGGTGGCCAAGTTCTCTGATCAGCTGATTGACATTGCCAACTGGAAGAACCCTCCAGACCAGGATAAACTGGATGAGAAGGGCAGGCAGAGAATTGAGATGGTCAAAAAACTCTTCCCCAAAAACTTTTCCTACGAAAAGGGAGAGGTCCCCCTTCCATTACCGGTGCTCATTGATGAGGGCGCAAAAGTCTCCCAGAGATTGGGCTTGTTTACAACGGAATGGAATGGAAGCAAAATAGAGCAAAATGTGCCCACGGTTTATGTCATCGATAAGAACGGAATCCTTCAAATGAAATACATCAGCCAGAACACATTCGACAGGCCCAGCCCGGAGTATATCCTTAGATTCATGGAAATGTTGAGTCGGAACGAGTGACAAAAGAGATGGGGCGACTGAAACAGGTCTTAAGCGGAAATTTCCCCATAGCCTGTAGGGTTGCCCGGTAGATCTTTAGCACGAGTAGAATTCTACTGGACCATCGTTTCCCGTCAAGACGGTGAAGAGTACACGGTCATCAAGATTGCCGACATCAAATTCAACACAGGCTTGGAAGATTCACTCTTCAAGATGGAATGATCTAAAATTCCGGGCGGCGTCAACCCTTACGGATTTTGCTGGATTGCCGATGCCCTGCTATCGAATGGGCGATTGCCCAAAATTGTCAAGCTAAATAGAGTTCATCTCCGATCAAAGCCTTGATACGGCTGCCGATGGCTATGCCGGTGCGGCAGGATGCCGTGCACGCGGAACACTGGCGGCATATCTGCAATCCCTGTTTGCGGTTCAGTTCTGCAATTGTTGTTCTTGCCTGGACAAGATTGCCGTAGGCTTTGGCGTACATATAGGCCCTCATCAGGTTCGGGATGTGGACTCTGTTCGGACATGTGGGGATACACGATCTGCAATTCTGACAGTATAATTTTCCTTTTGCATGAGCTGCTTGTTCCAGATGATTTCTATCGCTCATCGACAGGGTGAGATTCTCCATGACGCTGAAATCCGTCTCGAGTTGGTCGTACGTCGTTATTCCGGGGATTGAAGTGCAGACGTTTCGGTCCTCGAGAACCCATTTAAGCGCAGCCTTGTGATCTATTTCAAACTCGCTCTGTTCCTGGAGCCGCCTTCCGCCTTGAGTTTTCATGGCGATAACACCGACACCCTTGCTTGCTGCATAAGCGATCGCTTTTTTTACATCCTCTTTATGCTCCTGCACATAGTTGTAAGCTGTGAGTACGACGTCATAGATGCCGGCGTCGACAGTGGCCCGGATTACGCTGGGCTCATTCTGGTGCGTCGTC
>JAFGNQ010000072.1 GCA_016926925.1 Candidatus Aminicenantota bacterium | reverse complement strand
GAAGGAACGAGGAATCATCGACCTCGACCTGAGAGTTGAAGCCGGCGAAATCTTTGGTTTCATCGGTCCCAATGGTGCCGGCAAGTCGACCACCATTCGAACGCTTCTCGGGTTCATCTTCCCCACATCAGGCTGCGCTGAAATTTTCGGCATGGACATCGTCAGAGATACGAAAAAAATCAAAAAACGCGTCGGGTATCTGCCTTCCGAAGTCGATTATTACGAAAAGATGAATGTGCATGAACTTCTCGCCTATTCGGCGAGCTTTTACGGAACGAATTGCGAGCCAAGGATCCGCGAGCTGGCTGATATTTTCGATCTGGATCTCGACAGGAAAATAATCGACCTTTCCAGAGGAAACCGAAAGAAGGTTTCGATACTGCAGAGCATTATTCACCGACCGCAGCTTTTGATATGCGATGAACCGACAAGCGGCCTTGATCCTCTTATGCAGGCAAAGTTCTTCGATGTGATCAAGAAAGAAAACAGTGAAGGCACGACCGTTTTCCTCTCGTCTCACACGCTGAGCGAAGTGCAGAAAATGTGCCGAAAGGTCGGCATCATAAAAGAGGGCAAAATGATCGCAGTGGAAGATATCGAAGATCTTCGAAAGAAACAGCTCCGCAAAATTCAAGTCGAATTTGTCCATGTTGTGAAGGCAGATGAGATCTCGTGTTACGGGATGACATCGGTCCGCTACGACAAGAATATCTACAGTTTCCTGTTTTCGGGAAATATGAACGATTTCCTCAGAGCCCTGGCCGGAAAAGCCGTAAAAGACATCATCATCGAAGAACCATCTCTTGAGGAAATCTTCATGCATTATTATTCGGAGAGAAAAATCGATATCCTCTGATGCGAAGAGAGCCATGAGCACGAATATTTATTTGAAAGAATTGAAGCGCTACCGGAACTCTGTTGCAGCCTGGACTGTTGCTATAGGGGCTTTGATATTTTTGGGAATGGTTTTTTATCCGGTCCTGATGGAAGGGAACACGCTCCGGCAGCTGACGGCTTTTTTCGAGAATCCTTTCATGAAGAATATCTTGTCAGCATTCGGCGTAAGTTTGAATGCGATGATTGATCCCCTGGGATATTATGTTACGCGGAATGCGATCTTTGTCCTGCTCCTCGGCTCCTTTTTTTCGATACTGCTGGCCGGTAAAATCCTCTCTCGGGAAGAGCATGAAAAAACTGCGGAATTTCTATTAGCAAAGCCGGTCACACGATCCGAAGTGGTCGGAAGCAAAGTGGCCGCATTTTTTACTTGCCTGGTGGGATTGAATGCCGTTATTGTGATCATCGGATTCATCAGCCTGGAAATCTACAAGGGGAATCATGACTACCGTGCGGCTCGTTATCTCGTCCATTGCGGATATTGCTTTTTGCTGATGATGAGCTTAGGTGCGGCCGGTTTGTTTCTATCCGTACTGATTAAAAGGGGCCGTCCGATCACCAACATATCGATCGGTATCGTTACCGGAGCCTACATTATTGATGTTCTTTCCAGAGTTACCGAATCCGCTGATAAAATCGGGTATTTGAGCCCGTTTAAATTCGTCGATTCAAATGTTCTCCTTCCCCACTACGGTCTTGTATGGTGGCGCGTTCTTTATTTCCTGGGGATTTCCTTTATGCTCATTGCCCTCACCTTTGTCATTTACAAAAGAAAGGACATCCTCGTTTAGGCATAAGCCGGGCCATGGTGAATTCCTTTCATATTGCTTAGACTTAAAACGCATAAGTCATAAGCGTATCGGCAAATCTTTGCGCAAAGTCCGAAACTGATCGAGCCCTCCTTGTTTCTTCGTTAATCCTCGGATAAAATCGTTGAAGAGCACAAATCAAATGCATTATGATGTGCTTTATTATTCAATACGCATAAGGATGGCTTGTGACCAAACGGGAATTTCAGGTTGCAGATGAATACCGCTACAGACGAAAGGGACCGGTACGATGGATTCTTTCGCATGTGATGCGCTATCCCCTGCTCCCGTTTTTATTGCTCCTCAGCGGCGTGGTCAATAACGTCGCCTACAGCAATATACAGGTCTTTGTGGGAAAGGCTTTCGATGTCGTTTCGAAAATCGGCTTCCAGACCTCTGCTCTCTTGATTCCCGTGGTTGTTATCTTGGCTTCCGCCCTGGCCGAGGGTCTTGTCGGGCTCTTGCGGAATTTTTCCGGAGAATTTCTCGCTCAACGAATAGAAAGGGACTCCCGGGAGGAACTGTACTTAAGCCTTTTGGGAAAGAGCCAGACATTCCACGGAAGGCAGCGCATAGGCGACATCATGGCCCGGGCCACCAATGATGTTCGGGCACTCAACCTTATGTTCAGCCCCGGAATAACACTGATCGTAGATTCGGTATTGGCGCTGGTAGTGCCGGTCATCATGATCGGATTCATCGATCCCCGCCTGCTCATCGTGCCATTGGTTTTTACCGGCCTCTTGGTGATTACAATCATGGACTATAACCGACGCCTCAAGCCGGTCAGCATTGCCCAACGGGAACAGTTCGGTATTTTGAACGCCGGCCTTACCGAGGCCGTAGCCGGGATCGAGGTTGTCAAAGCCAACGTGAGAGAACGCTACGAATGGGACAAGTTCACATCGAATGCCCGGGCTTTCCGGGACTACTTTATACGACAAGGCTATATTCAAGCGCGATACCTGCCCATGCTCATGTTCAGCCTCTGCTGGGGGGCCGGATTTTTCCATGCTCTGTTTCTCTGGCGTCAGGGAGCGGTCACCTTGGGAAATGTCGTTGCCTTCATGGGATTGTTTGGGACCTTACGGTTCACCACATTCATTTCGATATTCTCCTTCAACCTGGTTCAATTAGGAATTGCCAGCGCCGAGAGAATATTGAATATGATAAAGACCAAGACCGAGCTCGATCAGAATGAGGAGGGAGTCCGCATACCTATCAAGGGCGAGGTCAGGTTCGAAAATGTAAGCTTCAGGTACAACGGAACACCGGTGCTGAAGGAGATCAACTTTCGAGCACTGCCGGGGGAAACCGTAGCTATCGTCGGATTGACCGGGTCTGGGAAGACGAGTCTGACCAGGCTTATCAATCGTATCTTCGATGTCAGTTCGGGCCGTGTCCTGATCGATGGGATCGATGTGCGGGAGATGAGCCTGGAAAGCCTGCGCTCCCAGATATCCACTATCGAGCAGGATGTTTTTCTTTTTTCGCGTACGTTGAAGGAAAATATTGCATTCGGTTTGGCTGAGGCTACTTCAGATGCCGTGGAGAAAGCCGCTAGGGAAGCCCAGGCCCACGATTTCATCTCCGCCTTTCCCGAAGCTTATGACACGATGATCGGTGAGCGGGGTGTGACCCTCTCGGGTGGACAAAAACAGCGCATTGCCATCGCCCGTGCATTCCTTACCAATCCCAGGATTCTCATCCTGGACGATTCGACCAGTGCTATCGACAGCGCTACAGAGGACCAGATACAGAAGGCCATGTGGCGGATATCCAAGGATAGAACCACTTTTATCATCACCCACAGACTGAGCCAGATTCGTTGGGCTGACCGCATTCTAGTTCTGCGCAAAGGAGAGCTTGTTGACCAGGGGAATCATGAAGAGCTTATGGCACGTTCACTCGAGTACCGGCGGATCTTTGCCCGATATGATTGAACAAATGGAGAAATAGATGCCTTTTATTCTGGACGGCTTGGAAAGTGAAGATTACGACCGGTCCTACAAAGACCGCGATCTTCTTCGCCGGATAGTTAAATACTTCAAACCTTACAGCCGGCAAATCCTGATGACATCCATGATGCTGACTCTGAATTCCGTTGCCGGTATGGCCGGGCCGATCCTTATTTCGAAGGCTCTTGATCTGATCAAAAAGGATTCATCTCTTCACGTCCTGCTGCTTCTTTCCGCCGGAGTGCTCCTTCTGGGTGTTTTCGCCTGGGGTTTCAATTTCATCCGCCAGATATTCTCAGCGCGTGTGATAGGAAACGTGGTCCTTCGGCTGCGCGAGGAGGTGTTCGACTCGGTATTGGGCAACGACCTTTCTTTTTTCGATAAACATTCCAGCGGAAAGATTGTCAGCCGGGTCACTTCGGATACCCAGGATTTTTCCGATGTCGTGACGCTCGTCTTGGACGTCTTGAGCCAACTCCTCCTGGTTGCGCTTTTATCAGTCTGGCTTTTTTCTATCAATGTCCATTTAACTCTGCTGATTCTGGCCATGAGTCCTTTGGCGCTTCTAACCGCATTGGCATTCAGGAAAATTGCGCGCAAGGTGACTCGCAATGCCAAGAGAGTGACGGCCGTGATCAATTCTGAAATTCAGGAGTCGATTAGCGGCATCGTTGTGGCTAAAAGCTTCCGACAAGAACATGCGATATTCGACCGTTTTCTTGGAAACAATCGCAAAGCCTACCGGGTTGGCTTGGTGCGGGGCTTGACGTTGAACAGCATATTCCCTATCTTGAGTACCGCTTCGGGGCTGGCGATGGCTTTGCTGGTGTATGTAGGAGGCTTGGCCAGCCGATCCGGCACTTTTTCTCCTGGAAGCTGGTACCTTTTCATGCAAGCGGTTATGTATTTTTGGTGGCCGATGATCAGCATCGCGTCTTTCTGGAGCCAGTTCCAGGACGGGCTTTCCGCTTCCGAACGGGTCTTTGCCTTGATCGACACGAAGCCGAGTGTTGCCCAGACTGGTTCGAATCAAGTCCAGAAATTGCAGGGCAAGATTGAATTCAGAAATCTCTCGTTCTCCTATACGGAGCGAGAAGAAATCCTTGTGGATTTCAACTTGACTATTCCTCCCGGACAGAACTTGGCTCTGGTTGGCCATACTGGAGCCGGTAAAACTTCTATCGCCCGATTGATAGCCCGTTTCTACGAATTCCAGGGAGGGGAACTCAGAATAGACGGAAAGGATATTCGCAGCTTCGATCTCAGCCAGTACCGCAAACATATCGGGCTTGTACCTCAGGACCCGTTTCTCTTTTCCGGTACTGTCAAAGACAATATTCGCTACGGACTGCCTGATGCCTCGGATGATCAAGTGTGCCAAGCCGCTCAGCGTATTGCCGGGGGTTCCTGGCTCGAGGCGATTTCCAATGGTCTCGACACTGAGGTCGGAGCCCGCGGGGCCAGCCTTTCTATGGGACAGAGGCAACTGGTCGCTCTAGCCAGGGTTCTCCTCAAAGACCCGGCTATTTTAATCCTCGACGAAGCCACAGCCAGCGTGGATCCTTTTACGGAAACCCAAATTCAGGAAGGCCTTGAATTGGTGATGGAGAATCGAACCGCCATCGTGATCGCTCACCGCTTGTCCACGGTACGTCACGCCGACCGGATTATCGTTCTGGATCAAGGCCGTATCATCGAGGAGGGCACCCACCAAGAGCTGCTCTCGAGAAAAGGGCACTACGCGGAGCTCTACAACACCTATTTCCGACACCAATCCCTGGATTACGTCGAGAATTTCACCAGGTAAACAGGCCTATCCTTACTGTCGATGTTTCCGCTGTCGATCCCGATCACTTCACGATAGGAGAGGCTTCCTGATCAAAAGGGTTGGTCCGGAGGGCCAAAGAAAAGAGATAAGGATAGCTGTCCTTCAAATACCTCATATAATCCAGCCATTGATGAACCAGTTGAACGTAGGCCCGTTTGATATCTCCGGTCAGGTGTCGGAAATCCGTATCCGGAAGGTCTTTCATCTCCCCTCGGTTGGCCAGCTCTTCCGTGAGATGAAAGACCGCCTGGAGGAGGTCTGTGAATTGTTCATGCTCTAGAAGGTTGGGATTTTCCAAGAGTCTGAGCAAAAAATCCCGATGCCTTTTTAGGAAACTGCGGGCATTTTCCAGGTTCACCCTCTGGATATCGATACTGTAATCGTAACGCCTGAGGCGCTTGCTGATCTTTGTAAACTCTTCATCTGTCCAATCGGGCGTGATCACAAGTTCCTTTCGGATTTCGTCCAGCTTGGGATCACAGTCGGAAAAATAGGTCAATAGGTCCGTACCGACTTCGCTGAAGAACGCCCCGATAACCATATTCAATTTTTTCAACCTGTTTCTTTTTTCCCTCTCGCCTAAAAGGCGATGGATTATCAGCGTAACAAGCAGAACCTCAAAAAAAACAAAGGCGATGTCTCCCACCAAGTAGATGAAGATATGGTGGGGATCTCTGAAAATAAGATAGTGGACAAAATAGACGATAACGGAAAACGCTACCAAAACAAAACCCAGCTTAATCTGCCAATCCCATTTTTTCATTCCTAACTCCTATCATATATCTTATAACATTCAAATCATAGTTTCACGATTTCCCTCCATTTTTTTCTGCATAAATTGACATCGCCTGGCATCCAAAGAACACATCAATGCTTCCGTAAAGAAATCCGGACACCTATCCAGGAAGCTTGTGGAAATAACACATTTTCTGATATGTTAATTTTTCTTTCTATAGTTATGAGAAGGAGGTCTCTGTGAAAAAAACAATTCTAACGGTTCTCTTGATTTGGGGGTTGGCAGCATCGCTCCCGGCTGTTGATGATGCGCATCTTATTCGCATGCCGGATATAAACGGCGATTTGATCGTTTTTGTCTATGCCGGGGATATCTGGTCTGTTCCCTCGGTAGGAGGAAATGCTCGCCGGCTCACTTCGCACTTAGGGCTCGAGATCTTTCCCAAGATCTCACCTGACGGCCGCTGGATCGCATTTTCTGGGGAGTACTCCGGTTCCCGTCAGATATATGTCATGCCTGCTTCAGGAGGGACTCCCCGTCAATTGACTTTTTATAACGATGTGGGCCTAATGCCGCCGCGCGGAGGTTTCGACAATTACCCGCTGGATTGGACACCGGACAGCAAGGCCGTCCTGTTTCGTGCCAACCGGACGCCTTACGGCGTTCGTATTGGGAAATATTTCCTAGCCCGCTTGGACGGAGGCCTCGAGACCCCGCTTCAAATCCCGGAGGCCGGAGGTGGAACTTTTTCTCCTTCTGGCAATGAAATCGTTTATACACCCATTTCCCGTGAATTTCGGACCTGGAAGCGGTACAAGGGAGGGCGCGCTCAGGACGTTTGGATCTACGACCTGGAGGAAAACACCTCCAATCGTCTGACCTCATTCGAAGGTACGGACCAGAATCCCATATGGTACGGAGACAAGATTTATTTTGTATCGGATAGAGAACTGATTTTGAATATTTTTGCTTATGATCTCAAAACCGAGCAGATCGCCCAAATCACCCGACATGCCGACTACGACGTGCTCTGGCCATCGGGCGAGGCTGGAAAAGTGGTCTACGAGAACGGTGGAGAACTATTTAAACTCGACCTGGAGAATTATCTGTCCGAAAAAATTCCGGTCAATATCAATTATGATTTTCCCGCTCTTCTTCCCTATTTCAAAAATGTGAAAGACACTATCGCCAGCTTCGATATATCCCCCACAGGGAAGCGGGCCGTGTTTGAAGCACGGGGGGATATATTTACTGTTCCGGCGGAGAATGGGATCACCTATAACCTGACTCGAACCCAGGGTGTCCGGGAGATGAATCCTGCCTGGTCGCCGAACGGCCGCTACATCGCTTATGACTCGGATTCGACCGGAGAGTACGAGCTGTATATCATAGACAAGGCTGATAACGACAAAACCATCCAGGTTACCACAGGCTCCAAAGAATGGCGCTACCCGGCTGTGTGGTCGCCGGATAGCAGCATGCTGCTGTTTTCCGACAAGAATTTAGACCTGCAATTCCTCGAACTCAAAACCAAGAAGAAGACCAAAGTGGATAAAGCCCGTCGTTTCGACATCACCAACTATGTCTGGTCTCCCGACTCACGATGGATAGCTTATACCAAGGACGGAGAGAACGGTCAACTGGCGCTTTGGGTTTACTCGATCAAGGACGCAAAGAGCTATCAACTGACTGATGACATGTATAATGACTACTCGCCTGTATTCAGCACAGACGGGAAATACCTCCTGTTTCTTTCCGATCGGAGCTTCAACCTGAGTTTCTCCAGTTTCGAGTTCGATTATGTCTATAACAAGGCCACTCGTATCCATGCGGTGGCTCTTACCGCCGGAGTTGCACCTCTCATCAAAGAAGAAAATGACAAGGAAGAAGTTAAAAAAGAAGTGGAAGAAGATACATCCGGTTCAATGAAAAAAATCGGCAAGAAGGCTGACGAATCCAAGACGGGAGAATCCAATAAAGAAGTGACCGTCGAGATCGATTTTTCCGGTATCAACGACCGCATCATTGTCCTCCCCCCCCCTCACGGGGATTACAGGGGATTGGCAGCTGTTGACGGCGCGGTCCTGTATTTCAGCAACGGAAGCCTGCATCGATTCAGCTTTGCCGATAAAAAAGACGAAAGCATTATTGCAGGTATTCGGAACGGAGCCATATCGGCTGACGGGAAGAAATTCATGTACCAGTCTCAAGATACATACGGGATCATCGACATACAGGCCAACAAAAAATCGGGTGACGGCGCTCTCAACCTGGACTCTCTCACCATGAAAATCGATCCACGTTCGGAATGGCAGCAGATCTACAATGACGGCTGGAAGATCTACCGTGACTGGTTCTATGTCAAGAACATGCACGGAGTGGATTGGCTTAAAGTGAAGGAAAAGTACGGGCGGCTGCTGCCCTATGTAGCCCACCGTGCCGATCTGGATTTCATCTTCGGAGAGATGGTGGGAGAGCTCAATGTCGGGCATGCCTACGTGAACTGGGGGGATTTCCCCAGAGTAGAGCGAGTGAACACCGGATTGTTGGGTGCGGAGCTCAAAACCGACATCAAATCCGGGCGATACATCATCGACAAAATCCTTGACGGTGAAAACTGGAACGAAGACGCGCGTTCTCCTCTGACCGAACAAGGCATTCTTGTCAAACCCGGAGATTTTCTCATCCGGCTTAACGGCCGGGATGTATCGATCAAAAACAATCCATATGAGTTTTTGGAGAATACTGCCGGCAAAAAGATTTCTATCGTTGTGAACGATGCCCCTACAGCAGAGGGAGCCCGGGAATACTGGATCACGCCCGTTTCAAACGAGCATAAGCTCTTCTACCTGAACTGGGTGCGTACACGGCGCCAGATGGTGGACAGGCTGTCAGGCGGGCGTATAGGATATATCCATGTCCCCAACACGTCTATCGAAGGCAATCAAGAACTCTTCAAAGGGATGTATGCATTTCAGCACAAAGATGCCCTCATTATCGATGAGCGATACAATGGCGGCGGGTTCATTCCGGATGTCATGATCAATCTATTGAGCCGCAGTATTCTGAATTATATCGGCCGTGAAGGGCTCAAAATGACCCAGGTCCCGGAAGTAGCGAATGAGGGACCAAAGGCTATGCTTATCAACTACAACGCAGGATCCGGAGGCGACGCGTTCCCCTATTACTTCAAAAAACTGAAACTCGGAACCCTGATCGGTACCCGGACCTGGGGCGGACTGGTCGGCCTCTCGGGGAATGCAGGCTTGGTGGATGGAGGATATCTGGGCGTGCCCACTTTCGGATTCATAAGTGCGGATGGCGAATGGACCGTAGAAGGGCTGGGCGTAGCTCCCGATATCGAAATCCTGGATAGACCGGAGCTGGTTGCCCAGGGAAGAGATCCCAGCCTGGAAAAAGCAGTTGAAATTCTTATGGAGCAACTGGAAAAGAATCCTCCACGCAAGGTTCAAAAACCCCAGGAACCGGACCGTTCCACCTGGCATGAAAAAAAGAAGAAAAAGTAGGAGAAACCGGTATCGATAAACGTAGCGAGAACCACATCTTTTTTGTGGAAACAGCACACAAGATGAGGCCATAAAAACATATCTCAACTCGAATGATCTCGATGAAACAGAAATCGAGAGAAGGACTCAGGTATAAGGACGTGTTTACAGAATCCATTTTTTCCAAACCGCCATTGGCAGGTGGAGAGTCCGACTGCAGTGGGATTGAAGAACGGAGTCCCCGGATCTTAGAAAGCATCAATCCGCAAACACTGCTGTGGTCTTTTGGTAGTCTTCCTCGCTGATGTATTTATAGAGCTTGAGTTTGTGGAGGAGCCAGCGGCCTCTCCAACAAAACCAAGGACTGTCCTTTCTAGGATCAGTGCTGAGCGGGCGTGGGATGATGGCGGCAAGGCGCACAATTTCTTCCAGGGTGAGCGCTCTGACTGAATGTCCGAAATAATGCCATGCAGCCGACTCGACGCCGAAAATAGCCGGCCCTAATTCAATCACGTTCAAGTAGAGCTCAAAGATTCTATCTTTCGTCAGAGTTTTTTCAAGCCTTCTGGAGATCAATAACTCTTTGATTTTTCGCATGAGGCTTTTTTCCGTGGAAAGATAGAGGTTCTTTGCCAACTGCTGGGTGATAGTACTGCCGCCTCGGGAGAATTTTTTCTCCCGCAAATCCTTCTTGATCGCCTCTTTGAGCTCGTTGTAATCGATTCCCTTGTGCCAGTAAAAGGCCGCATCTTCCGCAATCCGCACCGTATCCTTTAAAAGCTGAGGGATGGTTTCGAATGAGATCCACGTCATGTCCGGGATGAATTTTTCTCCTTTTACTTTTGCCTGCGCACTGCGCAGATTCATAAGTGCCGTGGTTTTCGGATTGTGTTCCTTCAAATCGGATACATCAGGCAAGCTTCGGAAAAGAAATATCGTAAAAGCGGCCGTTAAGGACAATATTATAGCTGGAATCCAAGGCCACAGATATTTCGATTTCAGAATTCGCGGAAACAACATCGTGAACTTCGTATTATGACTGAAACTTCGTCGAAATGGAATCTGAGTTGCGCTTCAAGTCAAAAAATATTCATGCTTCTTTCCAACGAGTTCCTCGTCCTGGTCTTGTTCGCAAATGCCTTTGCCTGGCCGACAGCTTATCTCTTAATGCACGGATGGCTGCGAAATTTTGCTTACAGAGTGAGGCTGGAACCCTGGATTTTCGTATTATCGGCTCTTCTTGCATTGACGGTTGCGCTGCTCACCATTAGCTTTCAAGCCATAAAGGCGGCTCTGTCCAATCCCGTAAAAGCCCTGAAGTACGAATGAGAGGGTTGCATCAAAGGAACCAACTGACTTTGAAAATCCCATCAATTAAGAGGATTTTGGACAAATCGAGTTCTTTTTGAGATTATTGGATTGAAGAGCAGAGGACGCGGTTGTTCCAGAAGCGAAGCATATTGAACACTGTTACCTCACAAAGAGAAAAAAAACATGGTTATAAGGAGCAAGACAGTGAGATTCAAGAAATTTTGGATGTTTTTTGTTATGTCCCTCATCTTTGTCGTAAGCTTATCGCCGGGCAATGAGGAAAACACTGTCAAGGTCGATAAGCTTTTCGAGAAATTCGATTCGACGCATACTCAGGGTGCCTCTGTAGCCATAATTAAAGATGATAAGATCGTCTATAAGAAGGCCTATGGAATGGCAAGTTTGGAGCTTGGAGTTCCCAACACGACACAAACCGTATTCCGGCTTGGCTCTATCTCCAAACAGTTTACAGCAGCCTGTATCGCCATGCTCGCAATGGAAGGCAAACTCAGTCTTGACGATTCCGTCACCGATTTTTTTCCCGAGCTACCGAAGAAAGTTTATGGCCCCGTTAGAATCAAAGATATGATTCATCATACTAGCGGGATCAGGGACTCGGAAGCTCTCTATCCAGTGATGAATATGGAATACTCGCAGTGGTTTACTCATGATATGCTGCTCGAGCTGCTGGCGCGGCAGAAAAGCCTGGATTTCACTCCGGGTGAAGAGTTCGAATACTCCAATTCCGCTTATACACTTCTAGCTATGATTGTTCAGAGGGTTTCGAAAAAGAGCTTTCATGAGTTTGTGAAAGAACGTATTTTTGAACCCATCGGTATGAGCCATACTCGGATTCAGACCAGCTACGACACATTCATTCCCAAAAGAGCAGCCGGATATGCGCTTTCTCCTGAAGGTTACGGGAACTGGATGACCAACAATCAATTGGTCGGACATGATGCCGTTTACTCTTCAGTGGAAGATATGTATTGTTGGATTCAAGTCTTTTTTAGCGGTTCACTTGGGAAAGATTTGATACCGATGATGACGACCCGCTCTCTTTTTAACGACGGTTCGCCCAACAATTATACCTACGGAATTGTTGTCGACGAATATAAAGGGCTTAAAACCTATTCCCATGGTGGTTGGTATGTCGGTTATCTAGCGTTTATTCTCATTTTCCCCGAGCAAAAATTTTCCGTTATCTGCCTGTCAAATGTCATTGAGGGCAGTCCCGCGAACGCCTGCTTCCGGATAGCCGAAATCTACCTCAAGGATCAGCTCAAGGCATCTCTTAAGGAACTCAGAAGCAGAGCCAACCCTATCGATGCGGGATGTATGGAACGGCTTGTCGGAGATTATACTGGAATAGACTATGGCGGAAAAATCAGCCTCACCGTCTTGGATGGAGCATTGAAACCGCAGGCAGCGGATTGGAGCTTCGAGCCCTCCCCTTACGCCGACCAGGAATTCATCAATTATGATCGTCGTATTCGTTTGCGGGTGCTTTCCGGGCAAAAGGAAGAGGAAGAAGTGGTTTGGGCAAACTTGACCTCCATGGGCAGTGCCGGAAGATACAAGAAGCAAAAAGAAAATGCAATGGCTGAGGATGAATTGATTGAATACGCGGGCGGATTTAAAAGTGATGAACTGAACGCGGAGGCGCTCATTCGTATCGAAGAAGGGCGGCTTTCCTTGGAAGTCGGGCGCCTAAAGGGAAATCTGTCCTCCTTCGGAAAGGACAATTTTAATGCGGGATGGGGGTTGGTGAAATTTCATCGAGATACCACAGGGAAAATCTCTGGCTTTGGGCTGTCCCAATACGGGTACCGGGGTGTGATTTTTTCCAAGAGCGAATAAATCGTAGTTGGAAACTTCTCTTCATTCATCTTCTCTTTCTTTTTGTGGTGTTCAGTTGCCGCACCGAAGATATTCTGTGAAATTCTGCTTCAATCGCCCCGTAGAAGTGTATCCATAAAGCATCTTATTCTTCCTATGCAGTTTTAGAATCAGGCTTCAACACCTTTACGAAGAATTGATTTGGCTTGTTTGTATAGTTTGCAGTTGACTCGGAGGATTAATCGGACGATAATCGATGTCTTTAGCTGAAAAGCCTTAATTGGAATGCCGGCAGGATGTGAGTAGTGAAAAAAAAACGGTGGGTTGAATCATGAAACCTGAGAAGGAAGGCGCAGTATTGAACTCGAAAGCCCCGCTTCCTCCCCCGTTGGAGGGCTCGCCGACGAGGCCCTTTGCCGTTCGTTTTCTTGAGAGTTTTAGCTGGAGACAGGCTTTCACCGCCCTTCGTTACCACAATTATCGTCTGTGGTTCTGGGGGCAGATGATATCACTCTTCGGAACTTGGATGCAAAGCACGGCACAGGGCTTTTTAATCTTTGAGCTGACGCACTCTCCGGCCTATCTCGGCTACGCTGCCTTTGCTATGGGGGTTCCGACCTGGTTTTTCATGATGTACGGAGGTGTTCTGGCAGACCGAATACAACGCCGTACACTCCTGATCGCAACCCAAGGGCTGATGATGCTGCTGGCTGTTGTTCTGGCGATGCTGACTTTTTTTCAAGTCGTGCAGGCCTGGCATATCATCATTTTAGCCTTCGGGCTGGGCATTGCCAATGCCTTCGATGCTCCGGCTAGACAGGCTTTTGTCAGGGAGTTGGTCGACCGTGATGATATGACGAATGCGATCGCTTTGAATTCCACTATGTTCAACTCAGCCACCGCTATCGGCCCGGCTGCCTCCGGGGTGATCTATGCGCTCGTGGGTCCTGCCTGGTGCTTCATGATTAACGCCGCCTCCTTCCTTGCTGTGATTTCAGCATTGCTGTTGATGCGAATCAAGCCTCAAGACAGAGCTGTGCGTAAGAATTCCGCCGGAGCTGACTTGAAGGAAGGAATGCACTTTACCATGAATCATACCATGATCAGGACGCTGATCAGCGTTGTGGGCATAACTACTTTTTTCGGGATATCCTTTGCGACGCTGATTCCTGCGTGGGCTGTAAA
Organism: Candidatus Aminicenantota bacterium; assembly: GCA_016926925.1. The sequence goes on along the minus strand of JAFGNQ010000072.1, from coordinate 6,670 downwards.
AATTCTCGGAGGAAACGCGATAACCAATGGAATAATGCAATCCGCACGAGGCCTTGGTGCACTTCTCGGCGCCTTGATGATTGCGTCTCTTGGCAGATTTCAATTCAAGGGAAGGCTTTTGACTCTAGGGAGTTTCGCATTCCCTATTTTATTGCTGACTTTCGGCTTCATTCACTGGCTTCCTCTTTCTTTACTCATGCTCTTTGGTATAGGTGTGGCCATCATGTTTATCTTCAATTTGGCCAATGCATTGGTTCAGACCTTGGTACCTGATGACCTGAGAGGAAGAGTGATGAGCATCTACGCCCTTGCTTTTTTCGGGCTGATTCCATTAGGTTCTTTGTGGGTCGGGCTGATCGCAGAGCACATCTCTGAAACGTTTGCAATCATTGTGAATTCTGTGATTCTCTTTGTATTATTTGTCTTGATCAGGATAATTGTTCCCAAGTTGCACGAACTTCCCTAGTCATCGTTTCCCGATAAGAAGAGTTCAGGACGGGTGGGATCTCTTAAAACGCTTTCTGAGCTATTCTTCTGTCTGGGCTTTCAGCTCTTTTCGGTAATGGTCCAGAATTGTCGATTTGGAGACAAGGCCGACGAATTTATTATTCTCGACCACAGGCAGGCTCCAGGCCTGGGAGGCTTCCATCTTATTGAGAATTTCAATCATGGTGTCGCTGATGCTTACAGTCGGGAGATCATGGTGCATGACTTCTTCTACGATGATGGATTGGCTGAGATCCTTATCGAAAATGTAGGATTTGATGTCGTTCCAATCAAGAATCCCCAGGTAGGTTCCCGTGCGTGTTTCGATCACTGGAAAGATATTCCGTCTTGATCGGATGATAATTGGGATAAGCTCCTTCAGTACCGATTCCGGTTTAACGGGGATCAATTCTTTTTCAAGAAGCTCTTTTGTTCCTATATCCGTAAGAATGCGGGCGTCCGTTCGCGGCCTGCGGAGAAGGCCTTCTTCCACCAATTCATGAAAATAGACCGAGTTTTTTTCCACCAGCTTGACTATTGTCAGTGTCAGGAACGAGGCGATCAGGAGCGGAAGGATGACATCGTAGCCGCCGGTTATCTCTACGATAAGAAATACACCCGTTAAAGGAGAATGCAGTGTTCCGCTCAACATGGCTGCCATACCGCATAGGGCGAACATTTCCAATCCGGAAAAAGATGCCTTTGGGAAGATGAAAATAAGAAGCTGATAAAAGAAGTAACCGGTGAAGCATCCGATAACCAATGATGGAGCAAAAACGCCGCCGGCACCGCCGCTGTTCAAAGTAAGTGAAGTAGCGAGAACCTTAAAGATAATCAGGACAAAAAGCATCGCCAACCCGATGGAAACGCTCCCGCCTAAAAGACTGCGGATCACTCCGTATCCCTGGCCTTTAACCTGAGGAAAAAAATTAATGATAACACCGACCGCCAATCCTCCGCACAACGCTCGCAAATAAACAGGCCGCAAGATTTTTTGAAGTCTTTTCTGTGAAAGACGCATTGTTTTGATAAACAGGATCGCAATGCAAGCCGCCACCAAGGCAAAAAACAGGGATGCGGCGATGTCGTTCAAACCGACCTCGATCTTCTGGTGAACGAATGGAATCTGGTTTCCGTTGAAAAGGCGGCTGATCACCGTTCCTGTAACGGAAGCCAGAGCAACGGGAAGCATGTTGACTGCTGACCACTCTCCGAGGATGACTTCCATAGAAAAAATAAAGCCTGTGATCGGTGCGTTGAAAATGGACGCAATGGCTGCCGCTGCGCCCGATCCGGTTGCGGCGATGCGAATTCTGTCGTTCGTCTGGAACCAGGTGGCAATGTTCGAGCCGATGGCTGCCCCGCTGATGGCGACCGGAGCTTCGGGTCCGGCCGAACCTCCCGCCGATAATGTCAGGAGACTCCCGATCAACCGGGAGATCGAAGAGCGCAGTTTTATGAATCCGCCTCTCATGCTGACACTGTAGATCACTTCCGGAACTCCATGTCCCTCTGCATCCTTGATTACATAGCGAAGGAATAGGGCTGTCAACAGTATTCCCGCAACAGGTAATAGAACGATCAGAAAATCTTTTTTATAAGGCGCCAAAAGGATTTGAAGCTTATCGAGAGAAAAATTGAGCCCTAGGGCTGCAAATCCGCCCAGTATTCCGACAATGACTCCGATGATTGCCAACTGGATGCGGCTATCGAGGTTGGCGAGCAGAGTTCTAGGCGAGTATTGAATTCGCTTCATGATTTCTTGCTGCGTTCCAGTGCTGATTCGTGCCGTCCAACCAGGTCCGTCACACTTCTGGCAGTGCTGCAGGCCTTCAAGTTTTTCAGGAAAGAATCATCTCGCAGGAAGAAGCTCAATTTGGACAAAAGCTTTAGGTGAACCTGCGTGGATGGGCTGAACATAAAAAACAATACCCAAACAGGCTTTCCATCAACGGAATGGAACTCGATGGCCTTTTTTGGGAAAAAAACGGGGATTGCAAAATGTTTGAAAGGAAGCGGTTGTCGAGGATGTGGGATGGCCACGCCTCTACCGATTCCTGTCGAAGCGATTTTTTCGCGCTCGAGCAAAGCTTCGAGCACACTTCTCCGGTCGATACCGGAAGGTAGGGTCATTACCTCCACAGCATTTTTAAGCACTGAAAAGCGGTCGTCTCCACTCAGGCTAAAATGAACTCCTCCACGTTTGATTCCCGCTTCGAGGTTGGAATGTGCTTCACCGCTAGATTCGGACGTATCATCTTTACTGAAGACCGTTAGATCATGAGATTTCGCCCATTCCAAAATTTCTTTTTTTTTGAAATAGCATTGCTCTTTTTTGAACCTGCAGGGAATCTGTCCCTGGCTAACCCATCTCAGCACTTTGGAGGCGGGAATCTGGAGCAGGACCGCCACTTCATCAACATCGAGGGAGTTTTTCTTGTCCATTTGTTTTTCTGCGTCTTTCAAATGTATTAACGTTACAGGACCCACGTGCTTTCGGCTGCCTAATGAAGATCATGCCTATGAATCTGAAAGGATGGTTGCTCTCAGTTCAGATTCGAATCGTTTCACTCAATCTAAAAGCGAAATGTCCACGAGCTCAATGAATCGTAGTATATTATTTTACACCGACCCGCATTTTTTTTATAGGTTGACCTTTAATTTTAATGCATGATATCAATATCAAGAGAAAATTATGTGCTTATAATAAGGAGGGATGATGAACCTTAAAGCCTTAGTCTATGCGATTTGCTTTTTTTGCTTGATGACCGGTGGACTTTATTCCCAGGAAGAGGAGATGAGCATTGCACCTGCTACGGTGGCTGGTGAAAACCTGGATCTTCAAGCTGTAATGGAGATGTTCAAAGAATCCGAATCCGTCGAAGATTTCGAAAAATCCTTAAACACGCCGGAGAGTGAAATCAATAACCTGGACCTCAATGAAGATGGTGAAATCGATTACATCAGAGTTGTCGAGCTTGCCGAAGGCGACTCTCATCTATTCGCACTTCAAGTCCAGCTGGCTGAGAACGAATTCCAGGATGTGGCTACGATTCAGATTGAAAAAAGCGGGGATGATACGATCATACAGGCTGCCGGTGATCCGGAAATCTACGGAAATAATTACATTATCGAACCCGCTAGTTCGAGTGTGATGTACGTTAGAACTTGGCCCATTGTAAGTGCTATCTATTCTCCCGGCTACCGTTTATGGCTTTCCCCGTGGCGCTGGAGGACATATCCGCGATGGTGGAGACCGTGGAGGCCTGTAACGCGCAGCATCTACCGGGTGCGAACTTCGAGGTGGACCACAAGAACCGTATTCCGGCCAACGATTTTAAAACGTGAGTTCAGAGTTTATAAAATCTACAAACCGAAAAGGAAATCCTCGGTACTCGCGAAACAGAAGACAAAAAGAATTCCAGTAAAAAAGAAACGTTCGGTCAAAAAGAAAAAGCCGAGAAAAAATTGAATCCGAACTAGCTGCAAGGAATTTATCATTCATTCATACCTCAAAGCATCGACCGGATTGGCCAGTGCGGCTTTGACGGCTTGTATGCTTACAGTGAAAAGTGCTGTGAGCAGCGCGATAAGCCCGGCTGCAGCCATGACTATCAAATTCACGTCGATGCGATACGGGAAATTCCTGAGCCATAGGGTAAGACCGCCATATGCTGCTGGCCAGGCTATAACGTTAGCTATGAGCACAAGCCAGAGAAACTCTCGCGAAAGAAGCCGAACGATCCCGGGAACTGATGCCCCTAAAACCTTGCGAATACCGATCTCCTTGGTACGCCTCTCCGCCATATAGGAAGCCAGCCCGAAGAGCCCCAGGCATCCGATAAAGATCGCCAAAAGACTGAAATACAAAGATAGATTACCGACCCTGTCTTCTGTTCTGTATTGACTATCAAAGGCGGCTTCCAGGAAAAAGAAGTCGAAAGGTCTCTGAGGATTTATATTCTCCCATTTCTTTTTCAGGAGACTCAGGGTTTGCTGAATATTTTTAGGGGAGATTCTTACGGATATGTATCTAATCCTGTCAGGATTGTAGGCAAGGACGAGCGGTTCGATCCTCCTGTGAAGAGACGTGAAATGGAAATCTTTCACGACGCCGACGACTTGCTTCGTCACTGTCTCCCCTTCTCCTCCTGGAGCCGGGTAGTAAATGAATGTCTTGCCAAGAGGGTCTGTCCATCCGAAATGTTTGGCAACGGTTTCGTTTATAAGAAGGGACGCGGAGGGATCTGTAGAAAGTTTTGGTGAAAAATTGCGGCCGGAAACGATTTTGATATCCATGGTCGGTATATAGTGAGGCTCGATATCCAACCTTGTAAGCTTCTGGGGCTGTTCCCTCGTAAAGCCTTCAGGGTAAAAGATGTCGTTTTGGACTCCTGTAGTCGGCACGAGAGCTGATCCGGCTACATTTATGACACCCGGCACATTCATCCATTCAGAGCGAAGACTGGTGAAAGACATGAGATGAAGAAGACTCTGGCCTTCAGGTATAACAAGGATATGTTCTTTATTGAAGCCAAGATTCTTGTTCTTCATAAAACGGATTTGCTGGTATACCGTAATGGTCCCTATAATGAGAATGATCGACACTGCGAACTGAAAAACGACAAGTCCACTTCGCAAAAGGGATCGGTAGGTCCCTGATGAAAGCACTCCCTTGAAAACGTGGATAGGTTGGAATGCAGACAGATAAAAGGCGGGATAACTTCCGGCTAGAATACCGATGGCCGCTGCCAGGCCGATGAATCCGATCAAGAGCCATGGGGTGTGAAGCATAGAGACAACCAGTCTTCGGCCGATAAGAGATTCGAACCACGGTCTGATCGTTTGAATAACCACGGCAGCGACAAGGAACGAACCGATACTGTAGATCATGGACTCTCCCAAAAATTGACAGATGAGTGGTTGCCTTGAAGATCCGAGAGTTTTGCGTATACCGATCTCTCTGACTCGTGTCGAGGAGCGGGCTGTTGCCAGATTAATGAAATTGATGCAGGCTAGAATGAGAACGAAGAAGGCTATTCCGGAAAACAGGCAAACATAGGTGATATCTCCTTGAGCCGCAATTTCTCCTCCGATTTTGGAAAACAAGTGTATCCTTGTCAGAGGCTGGAGAAAAAGGTTCAGTTTGCCCCCTGTCGAAGCCAGAACTTGTCCGAGATGTTTATCCACGACCGATGGGAGCTTTTGCTCTAGGATCGAGACGTCCGCCTTTTTGGAAAGGAGGAGATATGTGTAGTATTGGATGTTGAGCCAGTTCTCCATGTCCTGCCGTCTTTCCGAGTAGAGTGTTTCGAAGGACCTGACAACATGGAAACGAAAATGAGAATTGGAGGGAACGTCAGCAACGACTCCGTTGACGGCGTAGTCTTTATCACCAGCAATCCGGAGGATTTTTCCGATGGGGTCCTCATCGCCGAAGTATTTTTCAGCCATAGACTCGGTGATGACTGCGGAATACGGGGCTTGAAGTGCACTCTTTGGGTTGCCCGACACATAAGCGAAACTGAAGACCTCGAATAAGGAACCGTCCCCGTAGCAGACATAGTTCTCGAAGAATTCTTTGTCCTTATACCTAATCGGGATTCGCTCCGGGCGGCTAATTCTGGCTGCCCCCTCAATCTCAGGGAATTCGTCGATAAGTGCTTTGGCGAGTTCCGGCATGCTCAGGGCAAGAGTCATGTGGGATCCGGCTTGGAAATCCACGTAAACACGGTGGATCTGTGAACTGTGCTCGTGATATCTGTCGAAGCCGAGTTCATCCACTACCCAGAGCATGATGAGTGCCGCAATGGTCATGCCCAAAGTCAGCCCGGCCATGTTGATAAACGCATACCCCTTATGTCTTTGGATTATACGTACAGTGATTTTCAGATAATTCCAAAGCATGCCTATCTCCTCAATTGAAAAAACTGCCCATACAGCCTCTATTTTGTGCTACGGTGTTTGGCGGTTTTGGTTCAGCTTGGTATGGCAACAATGAAGCGACATGAAAACTGGAAAAGGAAAAATCGATCCGCATGAAAACAATTGCAGAGGATATCTTGACTAAAAGAAGGCCATCACGAATAATGCGTTTGTCTCCATTGATATAGATTCATAACAGTTTATTTTCCGAGGCCGTTCAATACGAATTTACGGCTGCTTTCCGGAGAATGACTGAGAT
>JAFGNQ010000425.1 GCA_016926925.1 Candidatus Aminicenantota bacterium | reverse complement strand
TTTTTAAGCTTTTCGTTTCCTTCTGGTTAGATAGACTCAAGAGATATCTCTTGAGAATTTTTGAAAATCAAGGTACACATATGCTGTGCCATCTCCAAAAAAGAGGATCGGAAAAAATTCAGGAATAAAAACAAACCCACAAATCAGGCTATCGAAAATGGAGAGCAGCGGCATCTCCAAGCAAATGAAGACCAGGCTCCTTGCCGGAGTTTTTCTGGTGTCCCTGTGCCTTCTTTCTCTTGAAATCGTCCTAACAAGAATCCTCTCCGTCATGTTCTCCCATCACTATGTATTCATTGTTGTCTCAGTGGCAGTTTTAGGACTTGGAACAGGGGGCATCTTTATCCATTTCTTTAGGGAGCAGACACAGGCGGTTCAAAATAAATCCCCCAAATTATCGACTCTGACCGGTATTTTTGCCCTCTCTATCCCCTTCACAACAAGCCTCATGGCCGTCATATCCGGGGTTGGAGCTTTCCGAAACAACATCCTTGTCCCCTGCTTTCTCTTGATTCTCCCCTTCTTCTTCGCCGGCGCTTTGCTGGCTCAAGTTTTTCGCATGTTTCCTGCATTCAGTGCCAAGATTTATGGCGCCGATTTAATGGGAGCAGCGACAGGAGCCCTGGTAACGGTTCCTATTCTAAGCTTTTTCGGCGGCCTCGACAGTTGTTTTTTAATCGGTCTGCTGGCCTCGCTGGCTGCGGTTATCTTTGTAACGAGCTTGAAAAGAGAAAAAATTGAGGGCATGAAAACCCCTCTCATTGCTCTCGTGTTGACAGCCGGCTTGTTGGGAACGAATCTGGCCGTTTCTTTTTTTGATGACACCCCGATCGGATTGAATCCCGAAAAGCAGAGTTACGTTGCGCTTAAAAATCCAAAACTGGGTGGGGAGATCGTCGAGACAAGATGGAATGCATACGGCCGTACCGACCTGGTGAAGTACAACAGTATGCCCGATGTCATGGTCATTTACATAGACGGAACAGCCGGTTCTCCCATGCTGAGGTTCAACGGCGATATTAGCCATCCAGGGCCTACAATTCAGGGATTGAAGGCGGCCACTCCGGGCTTTTTTCCTTTTTTCTTTCTAAAAAATGAAGAAAGGGACAGCGCTCTCATCATCGGTCCGGGTGGGGGCAGAGATATTCTTTTGGCACTGTTGGGAGGTATTCGTCATATAAAGGCTGTGGAGATCAACGAAAGCTTGCTTGCAATTGTCCGTGAATATCACAGCTTTAACGGCGGAATATACACCAATTTCGAAAACGTCTCTGTCGTTGCGGACGAGGGTAGAAACTACCTCAGGCGTCACAAACAAAAGAACGATATCATCCTGCTCCAGTTCCCATACACGGAAAGCAGTAGAAGCCTGGAAGGATATGTTTTGACGGAGAATTTTCTGTTCACCGCGAATTCCTTTCAGGACTATTGGGATAATCTCACCGATGAAGGCCGTTTGGTGATAGCCTGCAATAGTGAAATCGAGATAGTAAGGCTCTTCTCCACTTCGCTCCTGGCACTCAAGCAAAGAGGAATAAGCCAGACAGAGGCGTTGAAGCGGATTTATGCACTGGGCTCTCCTGAAAAGAAATATCTTTTCGTGCTGGGAAAAATCCCGTTTTCTTCATCGGACATGACAGCCAGATTCGAACTTATGCAGAGATTAGGGTATCAATCCGGGTCTTCCTATTTCCCCTATGTTCAAGGAAAATTCAACCCGGAGTTTACCGCACTCAGCAAAGGAGAATTATCCCTTTCAGATTTCATTGAGACTTACGAAGACAGGGGATTCGATATCAAGCCCGTAACAGATAACACTCCGTTTTTCTTCAAATTCAATACGGGAATTCCCCGGTCTGTGTCGCAAATTCTCTGGGTGACGTTCGCCGGTTTTATCCTCGTAGTTGTACTGCCTCCGCTGAACTGGAAGCGAAAGAGTTTCCGGAATGAGGAATACCTGAAGAACAACTGCACTTTCAGTTCCGGCTCACTCGGATTTGTCCTCCTTTTTTCGCTTCTGGGTACGGGTTTCATGCTTGCCGAAATTTCGCTTATTCAACGATTCGTTCTTTTTTTGGGCAAGCCGGTGATCTCCTTATCAGCCCTGTTGTTTTCGATGCTGGCCGGAGCAGGATTGGGCAGCCTCCGGAGCGGTCGTTTCCTGCCAAATAACATAGTCAAAGGTATATCTTCTACCTCTTTTTCCGTTTGTCTCGTTTTGATCACTTATGTTTTTCTTTTACCCTTTATTTTCAAACTTTTTTTGGGGGCGGCATTGAGTGTACGTTTGACGACTACCGTTATTTTGCTTGCATCTTTGGGTTTTATAATGGGATTTCCATTTCCCCTCGGAATCAGGCTTTTGAAAGAAAAGAAGATGGAAAATCATATTCCCTGGATGTGGGGTATCAACGGCGTCGGTTCCGTGCTCGGATCTGTATCGACCATAATACTGGCCATGAAGCTGGGTTTCACTGCAGTATTGTTCACGGCAGCCGGCTGTTACTTCGTTATTTTCCTAACATCTCGGCTCTTAAGGCAGGAAAGGCAACTCTGATCTTCAACCGCACAGAAAAATTTTCTCCCAAAAGAGAAAAGCCCGCCCCTGTCTAAGGGCGGGCTTGAAACAACCGTCCTTGAGTTCTTCTTACGACTTCAGATTTCGGTGCAAATCGAATTCATTCTCCGCCTCAGAATTGGAACCGCAGACCTGCTCTGAAGGTTCTTGGGTTATTGGCCAACAGAGGCAAACCGAAAGTCGCACCTGCATTTACCATTACACTCGTTTCTCTTCCCTGGTTGAACAGATTGAAACCATCCACCCAGACTCGAAGTCTGTACTTGTCGATATTGAACGATTTCTCCAGTCTTATATCGAGGTTATTGGTGGAAGGCAGTCTTCGGGAACCCGTCGGTTCGGTCAAAACGCGCAGACCTGTTTGGTTGAGAGGCAAGATACGGCTGAGTCTGGACCAGTTAGTCCCGCTGTATAGGCTGTAGTAGACACTCAGAACGATATCCAGCGGAAAAATGTATGTCCCTTGAATTTTAAGCGTGTGCGGAATGCTGATGACCGACTTCCCGACAATGTTGATCTGGTTGTTTGGATCCCAATAGATGCTGGATAAGCCCATGTTGTAGCTTTGGCCGAAGCCATGGGCATTGGAATAGCTCCCTCTTTCATTCGCGTACACATAAGAGAGGTAGAGCTGCCAGTTGTTGGACATCCGCTTGCTCAGACTGAACTCGACAGCCGTGTATTTTCGCTGAGGCTCGACCATGACGATGTCCCCATAAACCTGACCATAATCCACACCCTCTTTCGGATTGGTGATGAGATAGTGGTCCTCGGCCATGCCAAAGTTAGTCTGGTTATAGATGGTAAAGGTTTGTCCCGTATCCGGATCGGTATAAGACACGGGTTCGAACATACCCCCAACGTTTACGGATTCGATGAAATCGTTCCACTTTCTGTGGATAAAGGTTAGGCTGAGAGAAAGATCTTGCCCGACGACCTGCTCCACTCCCGCCGTGAATTGATCCATCGAAGGGTGTTTGATGTTGGGATCGATACTGTACAGGTCCTCTCCCGGTACCGTATACCAATAATTCAAGGTTCCATATTCAGGAACTCTATAATAGATGGTGTCACTCGAAGGCTCCATGGAAGAGATGTAATAGGCTTTGGTGACTTCATAGAATCGCCCGTAGTGTCCTTTGAGGACGGTCTTGTGCGTCTTGAAGATATCCCAGGCAAACCCGATCCGGGGCTCGAATCCTTCCGGTTTGTAGACGGTTTCATTCAGAGCAGGGATGCTTCCCCGGTAAATGTTGTATCTGAATCCCGGGTTCAAAGTGAGCGAATCCGTAACCTGCCAGCTGTCCTGGGCAAAGAAAGTGAGGGTGTGGTTGACACCCCACATCTTGAAAACGTAGTCCATAGCCATGTAGGGCTGGCCACCAAAATCAAAATAGACGACATCGCCGTTCATAGAGTATTCACCACCGCCCGAGGCCCTCGAGTAAGCGGCCCCGATTTTGAAGTCGTGGGTACCAGCGACGAAGTCCTCTGCATAATGAGAAAGCGTAGCGGACCCCTGCATACGGTTCGATTCCCAATGAGACCACCAGTATAGGTTTTGCGTGTATTCACCGGTCAGCAGATCATAATGTCCCGGTGTCTCGCTGTCGCGAGTGTGAGGAATCGAATCCCAGGCCATGTCGTAGCCGGCAGCCTTGAGTTCCAACAGTGTCGAACTCGAGAACTGATGGAGGAAGCTCAAGTTGCCGATGTAAACAGGATAAAGGAGATCGAGGTTGGCCGGCTCGACATAGAGAGCACTGAAACCTTGATTCTCCATATTCCGGTTATGGTGCTCGAAATATCCGGCAAACCTGTCTTTTTCGCTGGGTTGAAAGGTCAGCTTCAGGAACACTTTCGGATACTTGAGCAAACCCTCCTTGTTGATGGCTTCGATCGTCGTCGTTTCCCTGAAATACTGAAAGCCGCCGAAAAACCAGAGCTTATCCTTGATGATGGGTCCTCCCAAGTGAAAACCTGCATCCATCTGCTGGATGTCACGCGAAGTGCCGATCAAGGCCCACTTGGGATTATCCGGATCAATGTTCGTTCCACTCCAAGCCTTATCTTGATAGAGAAGTTGGGCATCGCCGCTGAAGTTATTTCCTCCGGATTTGGTGATGATGTTGATCATCAGCCCCGTAAAATTCCCGTATTCCGCAGGTGCGCCCAACCCGACAATCTGTGTTTCCTCGATGACATTGTAATCGATAGGGCTGGTGTAGATGCCGCTGCCGCACCAGGAATCATTCAATTCAACACCGTCGAGCTGGAACGAGTTCGAAGTGGCATTGCCTCCCCCGTAAGCACTCATGTTCACAACGCTTGGTGCCAAGTTGAGAAGCTGTGATGCATCTTGCGTCGTGGGGATATTCTGGAGAAAGTCTTGGGTGATGATCGTTTTGGCCATGGCCGAATCGGTGACATCGATAATGGGCGTCTCCCCTATGACAGTAACTTCTTCCTCCATTTTTGCCATAGTAAGGACGAAATCGACTGTTGCCACCATACCGATACTCAAGCGGACGTTCGTCTTCTT
>JAFGNQ010000424.1 GCA_016926925.1 Candidatus Aminicenantota bacterium | reverse complement strand
TAAAATCAGCTCTTTTCTCGATGGTCTTCCCCGACACAATATCCGTTACGCGGGCGACGACCGTGTAGGTTCCGGGGACAAAATCCTTCAAATCATAACGAGCTCCGCTGTTCAAAAAAGCCGACTTTTGACTTCCCGGCAAATGAGCTTCCTGAGGCTCGTCGATCGTCTCCAAAACAATTCCGTTTTTCTCGATTTGATGGACGATCTGAAGTTTTGCCATGTTTTCTGCGACACTGAAAGTCGGAGCGTATATCTGATAGAAGAAAACAAGCTCTTGGTCCGTTGAATACTCGGCGCGCGTATTCGGGTTTATCTCTAAATTTCCGAAGGTAAACGGCTCCTCTTTTTTCTGTTCGATGGCCACCGTCTCCGGCACTTTCAATCCTGATTTGGACAATTTTTCGAGGGCTTGAATGTCTTTCGAATTCACGGTCACCGGTTTTTCTTCTTCCACCACCCGAATTCCTCTGGCCAGGATAATGTCGCTGAGGCTGAAGACATTGTCCGATATCTCGGGTACGGTAATCGCCTTGTCCAAATGGCCGACCTTGTTGTCGTATTCATCCCAGACGACGATATGGAGCGAATACTTTCCGGGTGCCAGCGACAAACGGTGTTTGTATTGATAAAAATCGGAAAACCTGTTTTGGAAAGTCTGTTCCAAGAGGCTCATGACGAGACGCTCGCTCGATTGATAAACCGTGTTTTCTCCATCCCTGACTTCGACATGAAAGTTGACGGCCCCGTTGTACCGGTCCTCTTCTTTAGCGAAAGCGACATCTTTCCCGGCAATCTCGACGCTGATGGGAAGCGTCATCTTTTTATTATCGCCATAAAGGAAGGTCTCATTCATTACAAAAGGCATTTCATAAAGGGATTCCCGCGTATCCACGATGCCTTTCAGCTTCCGCAGACGCGCACTTCGCTCCATCTCCTCGAAGACCTCGCCTCTGGATTTGGTCAGCTCTGTCATGATTTGAAGTTGTTCCAAGGAGTTAATGGGCAGGTCTTTTCCCGTAGATCCGGGAACAAGGGTATTGGGATCCTCATAACCGACATCTCTGCTTCCTTGTATGGACGTATTCCGCAGCGCATTTGCCAAGCTGTTATTGGTTACGAACTGATACTTCCCGGAATTGTAATAGTTGACAAAAGTGAAATCGACCCGACTCACCCGTGTTTTAAGCCCGGGAATATGCCTGTATGTCCATACTTCGGAGGGAAATTCGGCAGTCGGACCGGATACATCGAAAAGAAATCCTCTGGCGCCGCCCGGGTTCGTCTCGAAAAAATCGGGGGGTCCGAACATGATGTAGACCCGGCCCCGGTCCGACCTCCACCCGGCTGTCCCCTCAAAATATCTCCGGTTTGCGTATTCGATCCGGCGATAATGCTCCTCTTTAAACTCGTTGAAGGGAGTGTTTGGAGAGGGATCTCTCCTCTTCCAGAAACTTTCGATAAAATCATCCCTCTGCTTGCTCGTTGTGAAACTCTTGAATACTTCTTTTTCGTCCTGCGATATGATATAGATAACCTCTTCGTCGACCCACTTCTTGTGTTCCGGCGACATCTCCTCTTTTTGAACAACAGCGCCAAAAGCAAAAGGAATGATGAGCATGCTTGATACGAGGGCAAAAAGGCTCCACAACGATGAGATATTTTTTGAGCTTTTCATCATAAAACCTCGTTCCGTAAGCTTATTTTTGCAGTCCGGCTTTTATTTTTTTAAATAATCCACCAATTGCCTTGCCACTCCGGCATTGGGATCGTCAGGCGCCAGCTCCAAAAATTTCTCCAGGTTTCTTACGGCTTCATCCGTGTGGTTTTGATTGACATGAACCATGCCGAGCTGGTAATACGCGGCCGCATAATCACTCTTTATCTCGATGGCTTTCGCAAATGCGTCTCCTGCACCGGTATAATCCTGGAGGTTCATGGAACATGCTCCCAAATTGAAGAAGGCATCCGGATCATCCGGGCTCAATTCCACTGCTTTTTTATAATAAGGCAGAGCCTTTTCGTAATCCTGCTTTATTCCGTACAGCTCTCCAAGCATCTTGTTGGCAGTATAGCTCTCAGGCTGGATTTCGAGCATTTTCGTGTAGGCTTCGATGGCCTCGTCATACTTTTCAATTTTTGTATAGACCACACCAAGATTGTTTCTGTAGATGGGTTCGAAAGGTTCTTTTTCAATAGCCTGGAGAAGCGCCTGCACCGACTCTTCATATCGCCCCTCTCCGTAGAGTTGAAGTGCTTGCTGGTAATCTTCCTCACCGGGAGATTTCCCGCCGACATAATACTGGCCTTCTTCCAGCTCGATATCCACCCTTGTTACAACCTGCATGGCTACACGTTTCTCGACAGAGTTAGGCAAGTAACCGTCTTTTTCAGCCTTGATTTGATAATAGTCGGGGGCCAGTCCTATCTGGAAATATTCTCCCTTCTTATTCGTTTTGACTGTGAATTTTACCGAAGAATACTGCACTTGGCTTATGGTAATGATAACGCCTTCTATGGGATTCCCCTGCTTGTCCGTGACAACGCCGCGCACAGTTCCCTGAATGGTTGCCAGGGAATACAAAAGCGGAATAAGAATTATGACTGCAGAAATAATAATTTTTTTCTTCATGGCTCTATCCTGTCTCTCAAGTCAATTATATAAGATTTGGCGCTCTTCGTTCAAATGCTAAGATAAAAATATGCGCCAAATCCGCGCATCGAATAAAACCTCACTTCCCGAACTGACGTTGCAGAACGGTCGATAACACGAACAGACATCAAGCCTGTTTTATTCAGCTTTACTTATTTATAAAATGAGTCGAACCTCTTAACGGTTCCAAAAAAAATCAGAGCTACTTTTTCCTGGCCATCCTTTCCCGCACGATCTTTTCGAATTTGTCTCTAAGACGGGTCTGAAGGCTGGTCATGGGAATGACCTTGCCGTTGATAATCACTTTTTGAACGCGGGAACTCAATTGAACGGGGCTGCCGCTCCAAATGGCGAGATTCGCCACTTTGCCCGTTTCCAGCGATCCGACCATGTCATCAATTCCTATCATTCTCGCCGGGTTGATGGTCAGAGCCTTGAGCGCCTCTTCTTCCGAAAGGCCGTGGGCGACCGAGATGCTCGCCGGGACCGGTTCGTTCCGGACATTGTGGGAATTCACGCCGAAACCCAGCATATCAAAACAGAACAGGACCCCTTTCTTCGCCAGAATAGATGCTGTTCGATAGTTCAGGTCATAGGGTTCCCAGCGGTCGGGAATCGTTGTTGTTCCCGCCCAAATCACGGGAATCTTCTTGGCTGCCAGTTGATCGGCGTACTTCAAAACTCCGGCGCGGGCACTGATGATGCCTTTAAGGTTGTATTCTTCGATGAGCCTCAAGGCGTTCCGAACACTCACTTCATTGCTTGTGATGAAGACGACGGGGATTTTCCCCTGCACGACTTCAACCAGGGCTTCCATGCCCAGATCTCTTTTGGAAGGCATGGCTTCCTTCGCTTCTTTTTCCTCGCTCTTTTTTTCTTTTGCCGCCAGCTTAGCAGCCTGGAGTTTTGCTTGGTTGAGCTTATCCCTGATCAAGGCCACAATCCCCATATGCGTCGAGGGATAATTTCCCGGTCTTTTCGGACCGAACATGGATTGCCCTTTGGCATCCAGGTTGAAGATCTGGGCAGCATCTCTCTGGATAACCATGTTCTCGGCCAGATCGCCTTCCAGGTTGAGCACAACGGACTTGCCGTTGATGACATTCATGGTCCCGCTGATGGTCATGACCGTGGTCACTCCCCCCAAACGCGTGACCTCTATGGTAGGATCTTCCGGGTTGATGGCGTCGTAAGGATCCGCATAAGGTGTTGTCGCCCCCACTTCATCCACGTCGTTCCCGGCACCCGGATAGCCCGTCACACCGATGCCCGTCATAAGGGCAACGATACCGGGAAAAACGATCTTGCCTTCGGCATCGATGACAGTCGCATCGGAGGGGGCTTCGATATCCGCAGCGATTTTCACGATCTTCCCGTCTTTAATGAGCAAACATCCTTTAGTGATCGGCTTCCCGACTACGGGAACGATGTTTCCGTTCACAATCAGAATGGTCTCCCCTGCCTGTGCAGCAAGGGCAACCAAAACGAAGAGGACAAAAGCTGTGACAAATCGAGTTCTCTTATTCATGAGTTCCTCCTTCTGCCGTCATGCTGTCTTTTGCATAATCGAAATAGACCTTGCCTTCGATGATGGTCAGCAGACACTTGGTAGTGGAATCCAGAGGATGCTTCGAGAAGACGGCGATATCACCATCTTTGCCGACTTCCAGGCTTCCGATGCGGTCCTCCAGCTCGAGGGTCTTGGCCGGATTGATGGTGATCATCTTGAGGACCTCTTCTTCGGGGATATCGTTGTATTTCAACACTTTGGCCGCATTCCGGAAGAGATAGCGCCCCTCGTCCGCGCTGTCGGAATTGATGGCGATGTTCGTGCCGGCGTCATACATGATCTTGAAACCGTATGGGCATCCGTCATAACTCTCTTCTTTGAAGCCCCACCAGTCGACCCAACCGCCGAAAGAAACCCCGGCTTCGGCCATGACATCGGCCACCTTATAGCCGTCCACACAGTGGCTCAACTGTTTGAGAACGATATCGAATTCCCTGCAGAAATGGATGATCCAGACGATCTCATCAGCACGGTAGGTGTGGCAGTCGATGCTCAGATCCTTTTCTAAAACCATTTTCAAGGTTTCCATCTTGAGGTCTTTTTTGGGAGGAGTCAGATCCTTTTTCCCTTCGACTTTATCTTTTTCGTACTTGTCCCACTGCGCTTTATACTCCTGGGCTTCGATAAACGCTTTACGCATCACGTAGGCATTCCCCATGCGTGTCGAAGGCATACGGCCCTGCTGCTGTCCATAGAATCGCTTGGGATTTTCTCCGAGCGCCAGCTTCAACTGGTGTCTGGCGCCCTTGACGATCAATTCTTCTGGCAGAGCGTTGTACTTGAGCTTGATGGTGACGTTCACTCCGCCGATCACGTTGGCACTTCCGTGCATGGTCTTGGTTGTGGTAACACCGCCGGCAAGGGTCGTCAGAATGTGATGATCCTCGGGATCTAATGCTTCCTTCATCCAGACTTGAGGCGTCACCGGGTCCGTCAACTCGTTGACATCTCCAAAATCGAATGCAATATGGGAGTGGCTGTCTATGAGCCCGGGCATCACGAATTTACCTGAACAGTCGATGACCTTGATACCCGCAGGAAGCGCCACATCTTTACCTACAGCGGCGATCTTTCCGTTCCGGATGACAACCGTTCCGTTTTCGATGACTCCCTTGGAAATGGTTATCACTGTTCCACCCTTGAGAGCCAGGTCCTGACCCACAGCCGCCGATGAAAGAAAAACGATTGTGAGGCACGCTACGAACAACATCCTTCTCATTCACTCCTCCTTTCGAGATTTATAGAATTGTATAATAGATGTTATTTAACACAACATGCAAAGGCGGTCAAGAAGGGAAGAAAAAGGAGGAACAAGTCCCGCCCCCGGTCAAGGGGCGGGACTTGTGAATGTGCTTGGAATTACCGCTTAGAACATAACGCGCAGCGATATCTGTGCTATTCTTTCTCCGATTTTCCTCGGGATTTCACCGAAGGAGCTCGAGCCGTAAGAATTTATTGTGTAGGATGCGGAGCCGGGCCAAATCCAGAACTGATTCTTGAACAGGTTGAACACATCCAGGATCAACTGGAGGTTGACGTCTCTGCCTCCCATGGGGATGGCGAAGTTCTTCTGGAGCGAGATATCGATGTTGTAGGTCGGATACCATGTGAAGGCGTTTCTGGGGATGATGTTCTGGTCGTAGTAGCTCAGATCCCCTTCGCTGGCAGGAGGTTCGGGATCGGCGAACAGCGTTGCGTCGATTACCGGTCGTCCCTGTTCCCACTTGATGGCTTCGTTGTAATCGGCTCCACCCAGCCATACAGGCCTGTCGGCTCCCCATTGAGCATCCAAATTGAAATCGAAGGCCGGACCGGCGGGAGTGAAAATGTCAAAACGCCGTCCTGAGGTCCAGTGATAGGAGAGGCCCAGCTGCCATCCGCCCAGAATATTCCGCAAGAAACTGTTTTCGGATCCTCTGAAGAACGGCAGCTCGTAGACGAAACCGCCGACGACACGGTGTCTGTGGTCGTAAGCGGCATAGCCGTAATCCGTATCCCAGAGCTCTTTCTCGACGGCCTGGCCCAGCACGATTCCTTGATAACTCGAGGAAAGATCTTTGGCATAGCCGAACGTGTAGGCCGTATACCAGGACCAACCGCTGGAAAATCTTTTGTTCAGGACGATTTGACCGGCATGGTAGTTGGAATAGAAGCTGTTCGTCCGGAAGTTCCCGTCACGGGGGCTGATATAGGCGTTAATCCCGTCGTAAACTCCGTCCGCACCGTCACCGGTAAACCTGTTGAGCCTCATGATGCCGCCGATCCTTCGTCCGGAAGACCCCGTGTAGTCCACTTCCACACTGAAGTTCGGACCCAGTTCACGCTGGATACCGATCATCCAGTTGTGGGCCATCTGCGGCTTCAGATTGGGATCCATCCATCTCAAGGAAACACGGACCGCTCCTGCCGCCTCAACAGGCACGGAAGCGCCACCCAATTGAGCATAGAAATCCACGGGTCCACCCCAAGGACTACCCGTGAATCCATTAAAGGCAAAGTCGGGATAGTTGAACCGGTCGTTCTCGTAGGACCTGTTCATCTGCCGGTCGTATGAGATTCCGTAGCCGCCTCTCAAGGACGTTTTACCGTCACCGGTGAGGTCATAGGCAAAGCTCACTTTGGGCGCAAAATTGCCGTAGTAGTTGTTCCATAGGCCCTTGTCCATCAACTGGCGTCCGTCGAATATGGTGTAACGGATACCTTCTTCGTTCCATTCTCCTTCGATGAGCTCGCCGCTCAGAAAGCCTTGCTCGGTTCCGAAGGCCGGCTGGTTGATACCGACGCCGGAATATTCCTCGGGTACCGAGTAGAACTCCCATCGCAATCCATAGGAAACCGTCAATCTGTCGCTGACTCTCCAGTCATCCTGGGCAAAGAGGCCGATTTCGTAGCCTCGCCATTTTCTCTCGGTAAGACCGAATCCGGTTCCCCATGCGTTCGGGTCCGTAAGGTCCCCGCTCGGCTCGTAAGGATTAGCTGGATTGTCCGGAGGATCCGCACCGAGAACCAGATAGGAAGCCGGATCGTTCCGTAGAAACGCCAGGCCGTCATCAAATATGTAATAGCCGTTGACATAGGCATCGAAAGAAGATGTGACGCGCCAATACCGGAATTCGGCACCGAACTTCAAGTTGTGGTCCTTGGCCTGGATGTTCAGCACGTCGGAGAGCTGATACGTGTTGTTGACCTGGAGCATGGGATAGCCTGGGTCACCGAATCCAAAAAGGCCATCCGCAAAATAGAAATAGGCGATGGTCGGGTCCTGATCTTTCCACTCCCATTTATCCCTGTGGTAACCCAGCCTGATTTCGTTGTACGAAGTCGGGCTGAAGATATGGAGCCAGGTCAGGCCGCCCGTATGATATTTGAAAGGCTGGACGAGCTGCTCTCCCGGCACCCAGTAGTAGCCTTGATAGCCGTAGCCGCTCCTGTTTTCACGGTAATTGTACATCCAGCGGAATGCCACCCGGTCCTTCTCGTTGAAAATGTGATCTATCTTGATTCCTCCCATGTAACCTTTGAAATTGTCGGTGTAGGTCAAAGCAGCTCTTCCGTAATCCGGAACGCCGTCGTCGTTGATGTCTCTGAAGTCATAGGTGGGGGTTGGGTAGGCGGATCCGTATTTGTCGAAGAATTGTCTGGACGCTCCGGTTGCCGTTGCCAGAGCCTGGGGAGTCAGGAAGAACTGTGCCTGGACCTGGTCGATCTCCTGACTAATGCCTTCGAAAGTGGCGAAGAAGAAAGTCTTATCCTTGATGATGGGCCCTCCGACTGTGGCGCCGTACTGGTATCTCTTGTAAGGCTCCCTCTCTCCCGTCAGCCAATCCGTCGAACGGAAAAACCCGCTGTCCCCGCGGAAGAATCCCCAAGCACTCCCGTGAAGTTCGTTGGTTCCGGATTTCATGACCACATTCAGGATTCCCCCCGAATTCCGGCCGTATTCGGCGTTGAAGTTGTTGGTCACGAGCCGGAATTCCTGAATCGCTTCAGGGGGAAGCAGGGTGGTGTCCATGGTGTTGTCGGTCATGTCATTGTTGTTCAGACCATCCAGCATGTAGTTGTTGGACTCGCCCCTCATGCCGTTGACTGCGAACCCTGTTCCCGTGGCACTCGTCATCGGCGCATCCGGCTGCGTTCCCGGAGCATACTGCATCAAATTCAGGTAGTTGCGGTTCTGCTGCGGGTAACTTAAAAGCTCCTTTTCGGTCATAACCGTAGAGACTTCGGAACGGGTGGTTTCGACGATCGGAGTCACACCGATGACCGTGACTTCTTCTTCCAACCGTCCCATTTCCAATTCCAGATTAATCGTTGTCTGTGCTCCTCCGAAGAGCTCCAGCCCTTTGCGGATCGTTGTCTTGAAACCCTGCAGAGCTGCTGTCAGCTCATAGAAGCCGCGGGGAAGTCTTTCAAGACGGTATCGGCCGCTTTCGTTGGTGACCGTGCTTTGAGTCAACCCTGTTTGGATATTCCGAGCCGTCACTTCAACACCGGGTAGAGGCAGGCCTTCCTGGTCCGAAACGGTCCCGATAAATGTGCCTAAATCCCCGACCTGGGCTAAAGAAAGGGAGGAAAACACAAAGACAGCGAACATAAAAATTGAGATTTTCTTAATTTTCACTCAATTTCCTCCATGTTTTTTTTCAATCAAGCGTTGAACTTAAAAAAACAGTATCCCTCAGAGTCTGCCTTAATTCCGGCAGGCTGACTGTGTTCGCACATAAGGTATGTCGGCTGCAATAAACGACAAAAAGGCATACTCCAAAACAATATCCGTATGTTTTCTCTATCCTTCCCGCACCTCCTTGATGTCTTCTATTCATGCAATCCCTGCTTAAAGAATTTGAGACGCATTTTATCTGCTTGTCTTTTCGAAAAATTCCTTTCCAAAAAAAAAGAGGCTGCCCGAGATTCCGAAGAATCTCAAACAGCCTCTGTATGTTCAGTCAGCTGTAGTCGTGAGAGTTATTCCTTCTCACGAAGACGTTTTAAACTACAAAACAGCGTCCGAATC
>JAFGNQ010000423.1 GCA_016926925.1 Candidatus Aminicenantota bacterium | reverse complement strand
GGCGGCGAAGTCGAGAGCACTAAAAGATTTGGCTCATCTTCATGATAGAGATTTCATGAGGAAAATGCACATTATTATCAGTCATGCCGGTTAATCACATTTCGAGATCCAATTGGTCTATCGGTGTGCAAAAAATTCCACTTCGCGGGACAAAGTTCATAAAGATTTCCAACCTCATTTCAGCTTGTGCATGACGATTTTGATCCGTCTCGTGCAGTACGTACATTTGACACACGCGGGAAGACACTGGTATATTATTTTCATAGTCGAGCGTGTTTTTTTTGAGAGGTTTTGGGAGAGGAAGAGAATGATTTCACT
Source organism: Candidatus Aminicenantota bacterium (assembly GCA_016926925.1). The sequence goes on along the minus strand of JAFGNQ010000423.1, from coordinate 2,793 downwards.
TATCACAGATGAGTCTCTAGCCTATCCTTCGCCGGAAGACTCCTATTCTCCGGATGAATCCTTCCCCGAATATCCCTTCAGCCACGTTTCGAAACAAAAGAATCCGGTGTATCGCGCCGTGCGTGAATGCCTATCCCAGGCCGGCTTTGATGCCCCCCGTTTTGGTACTCCTGCTTGGAATCCCCTGGGAGAATTCATCAAGCCGGGAAACCGGGTTTTCGTACTCTGTAATTTTGTTCTCCACCGCTATCCGGGTGAAACCGCCGATAATTTTGCGGCCAAGTGTACGCATGGTGCCGTACTGCGCCCTCTTTTGGATTATCTCATTATAGCAACCGGAAGAACGGGTTCCGTGCGTTTCGGCAACGCTCCGATGCAGAACTGTCGATGGACGTCCGTGTTGTCGGAAACGGGAGCAGATAAAATCGTCAGTTTTTATCGAGACATGGGAGTCTCCGTGGAGGCAAATGACCTGAGGCTTTTTGTCTCGGATAAAAATCGTTTCGGTGGAGTCAAGAGCGTGGAGAGGCGCCCCGAGTCCGGGGGTGTTGCGGTGGACTTGAAAGCGGACAGTCTTATGTTCGATCTCGATGCTGACCCGAGTGTCCGTTATCGGATCATGAACTACAGTCCGAAACGGCTGGATGACCTCCATTCGCAGGGAAGGCACGTCTATGTGATCAGCCGCCGCATACTCGAAGCAGATGTTGTTCTCAGTCTGTCCAAACTGAAAACTCATGAGAAAGTGGGGCTGACCTGTGCGCTGAAGAGCTGTGTGGGAACAGTCGGGCACAAGGACAGCCTCCCTCATCACCGCTTTGGGTCTCCGAAGATCGGGGGCGATGAGTATCCTCCGGAGAAGTCGGGAATTCTCCAATATGTATCGGCACTTCACGAGCGCGTTCAAAAAATATCTCCCGACAGTCTCCACGGTAATCTTATGCGCATTATGGACCGGGTCGTTCGGAAAGTTGCCGAAAAATTAGGGCCGGGAATCAACGAAGGCGGGTGGTGGGGAAACGACACGGCCTGGCGTATGGTCTTAGACTTGGCCCGCATCGTGAACTATGCCACCCAAGATGGGAGATTGAGCCCTGTTCCCGTACGCCGATTCCTCTCCTTCGTGGATGGCATCGTAGCCGGAGAAGGCGAGGGCCCGTTGTTCCCGAATGCATTCCGACGCGGACTGCTTTTGTTCAGCGATAATCCTGTCCTCAGCGATTATGCGAGCAGCCTTTTAATGGGCTTCGATCCGGATCGGATTCCTATGGTTAAGGAAGCGTTCCGACTCAAGAAATTCTCATTATATGACAGAGAGCTCGGAAAAGAGATCGTTATCCACAACCGAAAAAAATGCTCTGTTTCTGATCTTGCCTCGATCCCTAAACAGCCTTTCAAGACACCCATCGGCTGGCGGAAGAAACTTTACCCAGAGCACGTGCCATCCCTATTGGAAAAGAATAGGGCAGAGTAGGGCGAAACTGAATTGGTATAGGTTCATGTTATCGTTTGTGCATCTTACGCTAACCTGACTTACCAGATAAAATCCCATTCTTTTTATTCAGAAATTGACCGCACTTTTTTGTAGTGTTATATTCATTTCAGATCTCGAGCGGATAAATATCGAATCACATTACAAAAATTTTAAAATTATGGGAAAAGCAGGTTTAGCTTCTCATCATCGATTGTGTGTTTCTTTAAATCTTTGGATGTTACCATGCCATGCATCTCTGTTGTGATTCCTGTTTATAACGGCGAAAAAACAATTCGGGAGACAATCGGATCCGTTTTAAAACAATCTTTTTCAGACTTTGAATTGCTCGTCATTGATGATGGTTCGCAAGATGCAACGATCAATATTCTTCGCAGTATTAAAGATCCAAGGCTGATAGTATTTTCGCAACCCCATGCCGGGGTTGCAGCCAGTCGCAATTACGGAATCAAAAAATCTCGCGGCGAGTTTATTGCTTTCTTGGATGCCGATGACCTCTGGACCGTAGATAAGTTGAAAACCGAATTGAATGCTCTCGAAAAAAATCCTCAAGCAGCGGTATCCTATAGCTGGACTGACTTCATCGACGAGTCCGGCCAATTCTTGCATCCCGGCCTTCATATCACTGCTAATGGAGATGTCTACGCTAAACTTTTGGTCATCAATTTTCTTGAATCTGGCTCCAATGCCTTGATCCGAAGAGAAGCGTTAGCTGATGTCGGGGGCTTCGATAGTTATCTGGAAGGTTTCGAGGATTGGGACATGTGGTTAAGACTGGCAAAACAACATCATTATGTGACGGTGCCGATTCCTCAGATTTTGTATCGGCGTTCGCCGACATCCAGATCATCAAATATCTCTCATCATGAAGCAGCCGCTGTCAAAGCTATTGAGCTGGCGTTCAGTCGCGTGCCCCAATCCCTGAAGCACTTAAAGAAATACAGTTATGCCTGGGTTTATGAGTACCTTGCCCATAAGGCGCTTAATGGCCTCCCCGGGAGAAAAAAGGGTTTTGTTGCCATGAAGTTTTTCTTGAAGGCTATCCGGAATAATCCGCTTTTACTGAAACGTGTCAGGCTCATAACATCATTTCTCTTTAAAATTTTGATGACCGTTCTCCTTCCCCCTCGCCAGGCAGAGAGGTTATTGGGCAAAATCAGATTTCTGATGAAAAAAAAATTCGAGTTTTAGAGTAACGCCGCTTGAAAATAACCTTCCAGCCGTCAGTCTGAGATGTCTCTTCGACTTTTCCATCCGTTATCCTTGAGTAATAATGGCGTAGATCGCATCTAGAGGAGATT
>JAFGNQ010000005.1 GCA_016926925.1 Candidatus Aminicenantota bacterium | reverse complement strand
CAGGATTGAAGTTTTGCTTATTCTATTCTATGATAAGAGCCTCTTTTCTGGTCAAAATTTATTGAAAAATGATTCGAATAAATCGTTTTGCCTATTGCTTGAGCCTATTAACGATCAGCATGAACATTCAGTTGTTTGCACAAGATGAGGGGCGTCTATCATTCGATATAACGACGTTCCAGTTGGAAAACGGCCTTCGCGTGATTCTTTCTGAAGATTTTTCTCTTCCCTTGGTCTCCGTGGTTGTGGTTTACAACGTCGGTTCTGTCAATGAAGAACCCAACAAAACGGGGCTGGCACTCCTCCTTGAAAATCTCATGTTTCAAGGCTCAAAAAACATCGGGCCCATGCAGCACATCCACTTTATCCAAAAAATTGGAGGGGACCTGAATGCGGCCACGACCGAAGATAAAACCATTTTTTATCAGACAGTTCCCTCGAATCAACTTGCACTTGTCCTATGGTTGGAATCGGATCGAATGATGGCACTTGGCTTCGATGCACAAAAAATAGAACGCACAAAGCGCAGTCTGATCGATGAGATCCAACACAGGAAAGCAGATGACCCCTATTTCGACAGTGCCATGTACTTCGACAGATTGCTTTATCCAAGTGATGCTTATAGCCACCCGGTCGTAGGTGGGGAATCGGATTTAAGAGCTATGACAATAGAAGATGTCAAAAAGTTCTATGACACCTATTACTCGCCAAATAACGCCGTTCTGTGCATCACTGGAAATTTTTCAAGACGGAAAGCCAAATCTCTGGTAAAGAAATATTTCGAAACAATCCCTAAGGGGGAGCCTATCCCTCCGTTCCCAGCGGAAAACCACAGCACCCACGGGGAAATAGTAAGAACTCTCGAAAACTATACCGCTCCGACTCCCGGATTTTACTTGGGATATAGAATTGCCTCTTCAACTTCCATTGACTTTTTCGCATTGACGATCATCGAGTATATTCTTCTTAAAGGGCGAAGTTCAAGGCTGTACAACCGGCTGTTTCAAAGAGATCGAACAGCCCGCCATATCAGCGGCGGTATCGAGAGCAGAAAGAATCTCGCCACTTTAAAAATATTCGTCCGTAACAACACGAATACAATGATGGATAGGAGTCAAAAAGCCATATTTTCTGAAATCGGAAAGCTTAAAACGGAACTCATTTCCGATGAAGAGCTGCTCAAAGCAAAAAACATGTTCAAAATCGATTATGTCAATCAATATGTCAGACTGGTTGATCGTGCGATATTTTTAGCCGACAGAGCTCTTACCAAAAACACTACGGATGGCATTGCCGAGGAATTGGGCGAATATCTTGCCGTTACTCCATCGATTATCATAGGTATTGCCAACAGGTACTTAACAAAAGAAAGCATCCTGCTCAACATCAGGACAAAATGAAAAAAATATCGAACTGCGGCAGCATCTTCGAACATTTCTTGGTGTGGGTTCTTTTTCTCAACGCGATCTTTCTGGGGACGTCAACAGCCCAGGAAAGATTCAGAAAAAATCCGCCATATCCGGAACCCCTATCCGAACTAAATCTGCCTGAAATTGAATCCGCGACCCTTTCTAACGGCCTAGACCTTTCAATAGTTAGGCTGGAGGGGCAGCCTGTCATTCACCTGCTGCTTGTAATCAGAACAGGGGAAAGCTCCGCTCCGGAAAGAGCTCCTGGGATGCCGACATTCACGGCCAACATGTTGAATAGAGGAACCGAGGGATATTCCTATTCGAAAATCGTCGAAATCATTGAATCCATCGGAGGTTCTTTTTCTTCGAGAACAAGTCCTGATTATTCCGTTTTTACATTCGGATTTTTAGAAGACTACCTGGATGAGGCATTGGAAATATTGAGCCGGATGTTGCTTCAGCCCACGTTTCCAAAAGTTGAAGTCGACAATGTCGTTAGGATAGCTTACTATGATTTGCTGGCAAAAAACTCTGCTCCGGATTTTGTGGCGAAGCGGCTCCTTTCCAAGATTCTCTTTAAAAACCATCCCTACAGCAAGATGGCTTTGGATGAAACTGCCAGCAGGAATTTCGACCGTATCGGTCTCATGGATTTTTTTGACAAACATTACCGCCCCAACAATGCAGAAATCATTCTCATCGGAGATATCACTCTACAAACTGCAGCGCGAAAAGTCAGCCGCTATCTTAATACATGGATAAAAAAAGACAGGGAAACCGAACCTCTCACCCCTCCCCTACCCAACCAAAAAATCAAAATTTGTGTTGTCGACCTCCCGGGCGAAAAGGATGCAACGGTCTATCTTGGAAATATATTTTTGCTCGATAATCCGCTGGATTATTTTCCGCTTATCGTGCTCAACCAAGTCATCGGAGGATCCCCCCACAGTCGATTATTTATGAATCTTAGGGAGTCGAAAGGTTACGCCTATTACGCTTTCAGTTCTTTAGAATTCTACAAGGTTTGCGGCTTATTCACCATAACTGAGAGAGTGAGACCTGAGGTCATATCAGATTCCATTCGTGAAAGCTTGAGAGAGATACAAAGTGTATCTACGTCTGTGATTCCGAACCAGGAGATCGAACAGGCAAAATCCTATCTGATCGGAAATTTCCCCATAGAAATTGAAAACACAAACTATTTCTCCACAAAATTAGCGGAGATCAGAGCGTTTAATCTGGGAGAATCATTCTGGAATCAGTACTATAAAAATCTCATGCTCATCAATGCAGACAACGTTTTCGAGGTATCAAAAAAATCTTTTCTTCGTACTCCTGTCGTTGTCGTCATTGGCGAGCTTCAAGCTTTGAGTCAATATTTGAGAGATTTTGATTTGGAAATATATGACAGCAAAGGGGAACATCAATACACTATCAAACAAGGAGTTTTGCAATGAGGCTAGTCGAATGTGTGCCCAATTTCAGCGAGGGCAGAGATCTTGAAAAGATCAAGTCGATCACTAAAGAAATCGAAACAACTCCAAAAGTGACGCTCTTGGATGTGGATCCAGGCGAATCGACTAACCGCACGGTGGTCACTTTTATCGGGACGCCCGAAGCCGTCAAAGAAGGGGCATTCAAAGCTATCAAGAAAGCCAGCGAATTGATCGATATGAGCCTACATAAAGGAGCCCACAGCCGAATGGGGGCTACGGATGTCTGTCCTTTCATTCCCGTATCCGGTGTTACCATGGAGGATTGTATTCAAATGGCTCATGAATTAGCGGATAGAGTAGCTCAAGAGTTGCGGATTCCGGTTTATCTTTATGAAGAAGCAAGCCAAAAACCGGATAGGAAAAATTTGGCGGTGATTCGAAAAGGAGAATACGAAGGACTTGAGGAAAAATTGAAGGATCCGGATTGGGCGCCGGATTATGGCCAGCCGATATTCAATCCTAAATCAGGGGCAACGGTAATCGGGGCGAGAGAGTTTTTAATCGCCTACAATATCAACCTAAACACATCCGATCACAGACTCGCGCTTGACATTGCTCTCAATTTAAGAGAGGCAGGACGTGCCAAAAGAGACGATGATGGTAACATTATCCGCGATAAGGATGGAAAAGCAATTAAAATCCCAGGTAAATTCAAAGAAATAAAGGCTGTTGGGTGGTATGTAACAGATTATGGGATTGCACAAATTTCCATCAATTTCACGAACTATAAAATCTCTCCACCACACTTGGTTTTCGATGAGGCCGTAAAAGAAGCGGAAGCGCTGGGATTGCGAGTAACAGGCAGCGAGTTGGTCGGACTTATTCCAAAAGAAGCCATGCTCATGGCCGGTCGGTACTACCTTGAAAAGCAGGGAAAAAGCCCGGGCGTCCCTGAAAAGGAACTCATCAGGATTGCCACGATTTCTCTTGGCTTGAATGACGTGGCTCCCTTTCAACCTCAGAAAAAAATCATCGAATATCAGTTTAAAGAAGTGGAAGATTCTCTCCTGGAAAAAAATTTGAGTGAATTTTCCGATGAACTTTCGATGGACTCCCCCGCACCCGGAGGGGGAAGCACGGCGGCCCTTTGCGGAGCCTTATCTGCATCACTCTCATCGATGGTCGCAAACCTTACAGTGGGGAAAAAAGAATACGACCAAGTTCAGGACAAACTCAAAAAAATTGCCTCAGCTGCACAGGCTTTGAAGGACAAACTTCTGCATGCTGTGGACCTCGACACATTGGCTTTCAACCGTGTTATGGATGCCTTTAAGATGAGCAAGAAAACGGATGATCAAAAAGCCGCCAGAGATTCGGCCATCGAAGAATCTTACAAGGAAGCCACGATGGTTCCCCTGGCGGTTCTGGAGGATTGTATAGTGGCGTTGGAACTAGCCAAGGAAGTAGCCGTGCACGGTAACAAAAACTCTATCAGCGATGCCGGAGTTGCGGGATTGACCGCTCAGGCTGGGGCAGAGGGCGCATATTACAATATCTTGATAAATCTCCCCGGCATTCATGATGAAGCGTTCAAAAAAGAAGTGGGGGAAAAAGCCGAATCACTCAAGAAAAGAGCCATTCGCCTCGGCGACAATATCCGAGAGATCGTTCTTGAAGGAATGGGATGAATTCTTTCAGAAAGAAATGATGGTAGAGTGAATGGAATGTTTTCGCGTTCGTTTTACCGGAAAAATATTTTGTTTTTAATGACGAAGAAAAATCCAAAACACAGGAACGAAAACAGCACGATGGCCCCTGAAGCAGGGAGGTCAAAAAAGAAAGCTGCAAACAATCCTATCACTACAGAAACAACGGATACACAGCAAGAAATCACGAGAGACTGCTTGAAGCTTGAAGCTAATTGGAGCCCGGCAGCAGCCGGCATGACCAAGAGAGCGGAAACTAAGAGTATGCCCACGATTTTCATTCCCAGAACCACTGTGACAGCGGTCAGTACGGCCAGGATCAGCTCCAACCGGACGACTGCAACCCCCGAAGCTTTTGCAGTCTCCCGATCAAAAGTCATGTACAGGAATTTTTCGTAGTAGAGCATCACGGCTATGACCACGGCAACGGCCAAGCCGATCGCAAACACCACATCGGAAGTATCAATTGCCAGGATATCTCCGAACAGATATCCGAAGAGATCGACATTGAAACTTCCCGAGAGACTCACGACCAAAACACCCAGCGCGAAGCCTACACTACTGAAAATAGCGATAGCCGTGTCCCCATAAAGCCCGGCCTTATCTTTGAGTTGCATGATTCCCAGTGCACTCATGACAGCGACCAGCAATGCCGCGGACAAGGGCATCACATTCAGAAAAAGGCCGATAGCGACCCCTGCGAAGGCGACATGCGCCAAGCCATGTCCGATCATGGCATCCCGCCGTAAAATCAAGAAAACACCCAGAACCGCGCAAGCCAACGCAACAAAAATGCCTGCCAATAAAGCTCGCTGGAGAAAGCCATAACTCAAAAAAACTTCCATTTTATCTTATCATTAGCAGCTCATTATAAGGCATAGCCCCAATCTTGCGGGCTCAGTGGCGATGAGAGACAACGTGATGTCCTTCTTCGAGCATTTTCTTGAATGCTTCGGAGAGGCAGAATTCTGCGTGTGCTCCATGATATTCAAGTTTCTGGTTCAAACAAGCCACCTGCGTTACATGACGGTTGATGATTCCGGTCTCATGCGTCACAAGAACGATTGTAATAGATTCTTTTTTATTAAGGTCATCCAGCATATCATAAAAACGCCCTTGTGTTTGTGCATCGACTCCTGTTGTCGGCTCGTCCAGGAAAATGATGCGCGGACGATTCACAATAGCCCGGGCAATGAAAACACGCTGCTGTTGCCCTCCGGAAAGTTTTCCGATACGCCAGTTTTCATACTCGGCCATTCCCACTTGATTGAGAGCCCTTCTCACGCATTGTGATACATTTTCCTTTCCTCTTCGATAAGAGGCTAAATCGGCGACAAGCCCCATTTTTACCACTTCCTTTACGGAGATGGGAAAAAAAGGATCAATATGAGTCGCCTTTTGAGGTACGTAACCTAATGTTCCCCAATCCGAAAATTCAGAGATGTTTTTTCCCACAATCGTGATCTCTCCTTCTGAAGGAGTGAGCAAGCCCAAAATGAGTTTTAAAAGAGTGGTTTTTCCTGAACCGTTGGGACCTATGATCGCCAAAAAGTCTCCGGAATAAATTGGAAAAGAGACATGGTCCAAAACCTTAGTGCTTCCGTAGCTGAAGGAGATATCTTCGATAGCGATCAGGGGCGATGATTCACTCACAGCTTAAGCCCTCACACAAGTTCTTCAGGTTCATTTCCATGATTTCAATAAAAGTAGTCCCTGTTCGGAGCTGTTTTCGGCTTCTATTCGCAGCGGGATTCAAGGCCATTGTCCGGGCTCCAATTTCTTTAGCAATGACTTTGGCTAAATCATCACTCACGTTGATCTCGAAATAAATCACCCGGATATCGTGTTTTTTGGACATTTCCACGACCTCTACCAACTGACGTGGAGATGGCCTCGCTTCGGGGTTCAGGCCATAGAGCGACACCTGCTGGAGACCATACCTCTTTGCAAGATATCCGAAGGCGGCATGCCCTCCGACAACAAATGTCTTTTTTTGGCATTGTGACAGCGTTTTTTGATATTTTTGATCCAGTTGACGAAGTTTGTTTTTGTATTCCCGTCCGTTCGAGACAAAAAAAGATTCCTCTTTCGGCCGTATTTCCGATAACATCCGAACGAGATTATCGATAATGTGTTGATCCAGGTTGAAGTCCAACCAAATATGCGGATCCGTTCCGCTATGATCGTGTTCATGATCATCTTCAAATTTTCTCTCATGGTTATGAATGGGCTCCTTAATGAGCTTCATTCCATCGCTCGCCCTGAAGACACGCAGCATGGGCCGATGGACACTATCCAAAACACCTTGAACCCAAGGTTCTAAATCGACGCCAATACACATAAAAAGGTCTGCATCGGATATTTTCAGAATATCACTCGGCCGAGGTTGCCATGCGTGGATTTCCGCCCCCGGAGGAAGGAGAAGCTCGACTTCTCCCCTATCACCTATAACGGCTTGAGCAAATTCCATCAATGGAAAAACTGTGGCTACAGCCTTGATTTTTTTCACAGCACTTCTCCCATTTGCACGAAGGCCAGCAGAGAGAGTCAGTATGCAAATTCCAAGCAGGAGAAATACTGAGACAACTTTAAAGTTCTTCTCTTTCATGCGTTTATTTCCTGTCTTCAACTTAGTCCGACATTGCCTTGCCGCATGCTTTACGGACATCCGAAAAACCTAGATCATTTGTACCTTTTTTCCGTGCTTAAATCAAGAAGCGGTCAGTCAAACAAGAATACTTCTTGAATCCAATTGCATTTTGTGTCATGCTTTTTGTCCCGGAATTCAATTTATATCTTTGAACCATAGGTTGGAGGAAAAAACAATGGCTGAATTATTTGAAGGAATGAAACCTAATAATTTATGGAAGCATTTTGCAGAGTTTTTAAAAATCCCCAGGTGCTCGGGAAACGAGAGGGCCATCGGGGATTATATAGTTTCCGTGGCCAAAAACCTCGACTTGGAATGGAAAAGGGACGACGTAGGAAATGTCATTGTTTCAAAACCGGGTTCTGCCGGTCACGAAAATGCTGAGGGTGTCGTTCTGCAAGGGCACTTGGATATGGTTTGTGAAAAAAATTCGGATGTCGATCACGACTTCAAAAAGGACGCCATCAAAGCCCATATCAAAGGAGAGTGGGTCAAGGCGGAAGGAACCACACTCGGTGCGGATAACGGTATCGGCTGCTGTGCGGCTCTAGCCATCATGGAAGACAAGAGTCTCATCCATCCTCCCCTAGAATTTCTTTTTACAGTCGATGAGGAGACTGGACTTACCGGCGCCAGAAAAGTTCCTACCGATTTTCTCAAGGGACGCAAGATGCTCAACTTGGATAGTGAAGATGAGGGCGAATTCACCATTGGATGCGCTGGAGGGGCCGACACACAGATCTTTCTTCCTTTCAAGAGAGAAAAATCTATTGCTGCAGAAGGGTATATCATTAAACTTTCAGGCTTGAGAGGCGGGCATTCCGGAATAGATATCAATCAGGGACGAGGAAACGCCATAAAGTTGCTGGCCCGAGTGCTGTGGCAGACTGCAAGTAGCGTGTCCTATGATTTAGTAAGCTTTGAAGGAGGCAACCTTAGAAATGCCATTCCGAGAGAGGCGTGGGCGCATGTATTGATCGATGCTTCAAACCGGGAACAATTTTCATCCGCAGCTCAGGAATCCTTTGATAAAATCAAGAGTGAGTACAGGGCTCTTGAAAAAGATATTGCACTGAATATACAAAAATCGGAAGAAGTTTCGCCTGCTCGGATCCCCGAAGATGTCCAGAAAAATCTCATCAATATCCTTCTTACACTTCCCCATGGAGTTATAGCTATGAATCCGGAAATTGAAGGTTTAGTAGAGACCTCCAACAATCTGGCCGTCGTCCGAATGAAGGACAGCCAAGCAGGAATCGTATGCAGCACGAGAAGCTCCGTAGCATCAGCACTCGAGGCGACCAGGGAAGCATTGTCCGCACTCGCCGACCTCGCCAACGCCGAAGTCACTCTCGAAGAAGGCTATCCCGGCTGGAAACCGGACCTCCAATCCCCCATTCTCAAAACGCTCAAAGAAGTCTATAAACATACATTCAACACTGAGCCGAAGGTTGCGGCTGTCCACGCAGGCCTTGAATGCGGAATCATTGGTGAAAAATTTCCGGGAATGGATATGATTTCATTCGGTCCAACGATTCAACACCCGCATTCTCCGGACGAGAGAATACATATCGGATCCGTGGAGAAGTTCTGGACATTCCTGACAACCGTTCTGAAGGAACTCACCTGATTTCAACGCACTCGGATTCTTCGCGGAAACAGATCGATCTCACTTGCAGGATGAGGGTTCTACTCATTTTTCCCTAAAAACAGTCGGAGTTTAAAAAAAACGAATCTGGCTTTGAAAGGATTTCTAAAAACCGAGGTTCTGACTAAAGCTTGAGGCTTCTTTTGAACTTATAGCCCGACCAGGGAACAGTGATGATATGGTTAGGCCGTGAGGGGTCGTCTTCGATTTTATGCCTCAAATTATGGATAAATGTATCGACAGTCCTCGTTGTGGGATACGTCTCATATCCCCAGACTTCGTTAAGTATTGCTTCCCTGGTCAACACCTCTTCCTCATGAGCGACCAGAAATTTGAGCAAAGCAAATTCCTTTGCAGTTAAAGAAATCGTGTTTTCACCCTTCACGGCTATCTGTTTCCTAAAGTTGATCCTCACGTCTCCGAAAGTACATTCTTCGAGCTCTTCTTTAACAGGCGACGAACGCCTGAGCACGGCTCTGATTCTGGCGATAAGCTCTCGTGTACCAAAAGGCTTTAAAAGATAATCGTCTCCACCCAGTTCTAATCCCAGCACTTTATCGATCTCTTCCTTTTTCTCCCCGGTTAGAAAAATGATGGGCGTTGTAAAGCCCTTCTCCCGAAATTTTTTACAAACTTCGAAACCATTCATAGCAGGCAGGATAAGGTCGAGCACGATCAGATCGAAATTTTCCTTGCATGCGGTTCGAAATCCCGACAATCCGTCCGAGACTGTCAGGACTTCAAAATTCTCGGATTCCAAGGCAATCAACAAAGTCTCGCAGAGTGTCTTGTCATCTTCGATAACCAGTATTTTTGTCATGGTTTCGGAAAATTGAGTGTAAAAGTACTGCCCTCACCAGGCCGGCTTTTCACAGTGACCTGCCCTCTGTGTGCGGCCATGATGTGTCCGACAACTTTCAATCCCAATCCAACACCTCTAGGACAGTGTGCGATGGCCGCCTTGGTGCGGAAGAAATTCTCGAATATTTTTTTTTGATCCGATGAAGCGATACCGATGCCTTTGTCACGAATTTGAATGGCAATTTTTTTATTCTCTTCCACAAGCCGTATCGTAATATCCCTCTTGTCATGTGAATATTTTATAGCATTGTCCAGAATGTTAGTCAAAGCCTGTTTAACGGAATCTCTGTCCATCCGGATAAATACTGGGGTTGGCGGAAGCTCTTTATGAAGCCGAAAACCCTCACTTTCCAGCTGACCATGAAATAGATGAAGTGTCTCTTCGATTGCGCATTGAACTTCCAGTATTGTCATATTGTAGGTCTTGACATCCTGCTCGATCTTCCCTATATCGAGAATGTTATGAAGAAATCGTGTGAGACGGCTGCATTCCTCAGCTATCGCACTCAACATTTTTCCTCGTAAAGCCTTATCTTTAATCTTCCCTTCCTGAAGCAATTCTGAAAGTCCGAGCAACGAACTCATGGGGGTTCTGAGCTCATGAGAAACAGTTGTGATGAACTCTGTTTTCAGTCTGTTGAGTTCATCCAGCTTTTCTTTTTCCGCTCGCTCGAGAATGACTGCTTCATGAAGCGTGATTCTTTCAAGATTTACAGCGAGGTTTTCCGCAAATCCCATAAGGAGGTCCAAGTCATCACGGCTGAACCTAGCCCCTGACATCTTTTTGCCAAGAGCAACACAACCCGAGAGTGTCATTGCACTGAATGGAATGGGCAGCACGATTTCCAATCCCATTTTTTCAAGCATACTATCCCGGGAAAAATCCGCTCCCATCTCAGTCTGCAAAGCTTTTTTTCTGGCCAGCAATGCAGTGATACCAGGAACGGAAAATGCCAATAATTCGAGATTTTTTTCTTCATTTCTTTGTATCAGGACATTTTTTACATTTGTCCTTTCAACAAGAACAAGTATCCCGATGTGCTCCACTGGTATTGTTTTGGAGAGCTTAACTTGAAAGTAATCAACCAGATGGGAGGTATCGGCTATCTTGTGGGCATTCTCGTTGAAACTTCTGATGCTCTCGCGGTAGTCATAAGCAATCCGAAAAAAGGATTTATCGACAAATTGCTGGATCCGGTGCCTTGTCGGATGGAATGCTGCGGCAGCCGCCAGAGCTGCGATTGCCGCAACCACCGCTTCTCGAATGGTAAACAAGCTCGAGATGAGTTCCTGCAGAATACGCACTGAAAAAAGATACACACTCACTGTGAAAATCGTCAACAAGGAGTAAACCAAACTGCGGTTAATTATGAGTTCGATATCCATAAGCCTGAAGCGAACAATGGAAAAGGCAAATGCGAGAGGCAGAAAAATAAAAAAAACACTCGAAAATTCCTCGGAAATCAGAGGCGAAAGTCGAAACAATTGAGGCAGCTGATACAGGACGATGAAGGGGCCAAGCCCGATAAGAATCCCGAAAAAAATCCATTTGACTTGTGCTTTTTCCTCCATCAAAGTCATTTTCCGATAACTCAAGACGAGCGAGACGATTGAGGCTAGGACATAGATCACGATGTAGTAGCGAAAAATCAAATAAAAGGCCTGGTAGTACCTGAAATGGATAATGGATGATTTCAGCGTAGCGTACAGAAACAAACTGATAAGCGCACAGGAAATAAATATCGCCGGAAGATAAATAATGATCATTTTTTTGGCTTTGTCGGACCGGAACAACAAAAGTATAAAGTGCAGCAGCAAAGCCGGCGCCAGCGGGTAGAGCGCATAGAATAAAATTCCAGGAAGAAAGGAAATCCAGTCTTCTCGATGATAGAAAAACCCATGGCTGATGATCGTGGCCGAGGAAAAAGCTAGAATTGCCAAATAGAATACCCGAGCGCTTATTTCTTCAGGTCTGAGGACGAAGACAACAGCGCCGATTAGAAGACAAATAATACCGATCACCAGATAGATTGTAGGAAATGGAGTTTGAGAGTAGAACGAGATAAGGGAAATATCGGTCTCACTCTTGGATCCCCTATCCTCGTACACAATACGGACTTTATCGCCAATGTTTCTCTGACTCAGGACAAATTCGACATCCTTATCAGAGGTAATTTTTATGCCGTCGAGTTGCCGTATTCCCGGCCTCCCCCATTCCAAAGGCAAACCGGGCCGCTGATGCAAACGGGTAAATCCATATAGGCTGATAGAGGCGATAATGATTCCGCCTGACAGATAGGCGATAAAAGCACCCCGTTTCATGATAAATACTCCCCTTTGCCTAAATCAAATATACTCTTTTGTTTTTTATCTTGTCAATTAGCCCGAATTATCCATAAAAAATGGCGGCACTTTTATTCCAAAGAGCTTTCATTTACATAACCGCCATTTTTACCCTTCCGGGCGAGCCGATCTTACCGCATCGGCTTCGGCACAGCCCACTCGCGGTAGTGCACGTGAGATTCATGGGCTGCATCCTCGCCGCTACGGCAACCTCGACTCGTAACTCGTCCAGGTTTAAGTAACAGGGTGGCTAAATCAGTCTCAAAGCCACAGAATGTATCCTTCCAGGACCATAACCTGAAAGAAACGGGAGGAACTGCAGGCAGGGAAGGAAAAACCGTGTGAAGGACAATTCAATTGCAGCTTTTTTGGCTTCCGGATCAGTCCGTTTGCATCCTTGAAACCAAGACCGCAAGGTTTTTAAAACGGTCCGAGGGAATCACTTTCCCTTTTGGGACTTGTTCATCAACCAAGGACTTACCGTAGAGGGTTTTTTCATAAGCCCCGTGATCGCGATTTTCAAATTCCTTGACTTGGGAGTAAGACAGATACTCCAAATCTCTCAGAGTTTGAAGCATGGCAGGAGTGCCGACACCAAAAAATCTCTTAAGATAGATCACATCTTCGTACCTAAGCCTGCCGGATCGTAAATCCTTTTCGATAACGGCACGTACTTTAGTGGGCGGCATGAGCAACCGTTTGGCGAACAAATGTGCAAATTTTTCCCGCGGGTGGTACAAGGACACATAATCATCCACCAACACATCCGGGTTATCTATGATGGGGTCTGAAAAGCGATCGCGCAGAAAATGATAGTACTCATGGGCCACGGTGATGATCTGCTCTCCGAGTGATAGACTGCTGTTTATGAGAGCAAAGGCTGCCTCTTTTATCTCAAAAAATATGAATATGCCTGCTATTTTGTACTCCGCATCTATAGCTTGCCTGTAGACACGCAAACCATTGCACTCGGCTAAAGAAAATATATTTCGAATAGGAGCATCTCCCAATCCGATCCTGCATCTTTCTTCAAACGCAAGTCTTTCCGGCTGTGTGTGAGAATACGCCGGAGCGAGTTCCAGACGCCGCCCCAGGATTTCTTCCAGTTTAAGATAATCTTCACAGTATTTTCGGAACTTTTTGAGTTCTTTCAAGACCTTCGGATTCAATGGCTTTTGATTCAGGAGTTTATCGAACGCCATTTCTTTTTCTTCGAGAAAATAGGATGGGTCTTTTTTCAAAAATGCTGCAATCGACTTTAAAGATTCAAGACTCGGCTGTCTCTTGCCTAATTCTAAAAGCGATATAAACTCACTCGAGAGCCCGACAGCCTGTGCCAGATCTTCTTGAGTCAGTCCAAGATTTTCCCTCTGAATTCTGAGTTTGGCTCCGAATCGTCCTAGCATTGTCTCTCCCCGATTGAAAGTATTCTTTTTATAACTGCAAGTTAGCAGAAAGTCAACCGCTCACCTTGAACAAGGGCTTAACTTATTTTTGACTTATAAATCTACATTTGCTATAAAAAAAAAGTGGGTTTGTTAAACGCACGATGCTAAAGGGAATTTAGACTTTATGGATACTTCACAAACGTCAAGCACTGTATTTTTCGAAAACCTCATCGAACACCTCCATGATGCCATTATCTTTCTCGATACGGATAAAAAGATTCTCTTGTGGAATAGAGGTGCTGAAGAAACATCCGGTTTTCTAAAACCGGAAATTATTGGAAAAAAGTGTTTCGAAAACATTTTAATTCAATCTGATGGAGGTGTCCTGAAGGTTTGTAAAACCTCTTGTCCTGTTGAAAAAACATTCCGTGATGGGCAGGAACGCATATACGATGCCTACCTTCAGCACAAGGAAGGTTTCCGCCTGCCTGTCACCCTGCATGTTTTACCTATATTTGACAGAGAGAGAAATGTCATAGGTGCTGTTGAGACCTTCCATGATACATCACCGAAAATTATCATTCCCCAAAAAATGGAAGAGTTGAAAAGAATGAACCTCCTCGATCCGCACACAGAACTGGCAAACAGGAAATATCTGGAGATCCAACTCAAGCTCAGGTTGGAAGAAATGAACAGACACAAGCTTCCCTTAGGGATCCTTCTTGTTGACATCGATCATTTTTCGAAATTCAATGAAGTCCATGGAAAAGAAGTCGGGGATAAGGTGCTCCGAATGGTCAGCCGTACCCTGTCTAACAACATCCGCTTTTTTGACGTCATCGGCTATTGGGAGGGAGGAAGGTTTTTGATTCTGGTGTTCAACATCAATGAGAGCAAACTGGATCTGGTAGCAAACAAGCTTCGCTTGCTCGTTTCACAATCCAGTATCCAGATCGAAGCGAAACTTCTGGGAGTGACGGTCTCAATTGGGGCGGCAGTGGCCCTACTCCGTGACAATTCCGCTTCACTTATATGCAAAACTGAAAACTTGCTGAAGACAAGCAAAAAACACGGCGGGAATAGAGTCAGTTCTCGAATCATGGAATGAAACAGCATCTCGGAGATTCCTTCGTGCTCAATAAAGGACCAGGACTCCCGACTAAATCATCATCTCAACCGGGTGGGGGATGCCAAAACATGCATGTCAAAATTTACTTGTGCTAAGCACACATAGAGATTGAAACGTTGACAAAGGAAACAGCTCTACACAATTTTTTCATGAGCCTGAAGGTTTCGTTGAAAAATGCTTCTATGTACAATCAAGAACACCCTGCTTTCAAAAAATCCATCTCCGACGTCAAAGAAAAAGTTGAATCTGTTTTCGAGTTTTTGAATCCTTTCGAAGTCGGCTTCACTCCTCATTCACTCCAGGTCGAAAGTACATTCTGGGATCAGGAAAAAATGTACCAGGAATTGGGAAGAACTTTTCATTTCCGAAAGGTCAAAAAATTTAAAATACTGAGAGGTGTCACTCTCGATGAGTTGATGCTCTTCATGTCCCACATCTGTCTTCCTCCCCGGGATATCTTTAAAAATGGAGGAATTGAAAGCATCCTCGAGAATAAAAAGATCGTGCACATAAGAGTGGAAGAACTCGATTATTCTCAACTGTTGCAGGGCGAGGGAGAAGAAATCAAAGATGTGTGGACTTATCTTCTCCAAGAAGCGGTCGAGCAACAGGATAACGCAAAGATGATGGAAGTGGCCAACAGCTTCGAGAAAGTCATCGAAGAGTTCGAACCAGGAGAATTTCTGGAGGACAGAGAATTTTCTGAAAATTTTATCAATTT
>JAFGNQ010000071.1 GCA_016926925.1 Candidatus Aminicenantota bacterium | reverse complement strand
GCACCCGGAACGAGTCCGAAATCCAGATCGAAATTCATGCTGGGGACATACTTTCCTATGAGCGCCTTTTTGATATCCATGTCGGCGCTTTGCACTTCATATTCCGCCGCCTTTATGATGGGGTTTCGGGCAATGGCCGTAGAAATCGCCGATTCCAGGGTAAACAATCTTTCAGATGGTTCCTGGGGCAAACTCAAGGAAATAATCAGGAAAAGCTGGATTGAAAAACACACCCATTTCCTCATAACACCCTCTTCTTTTATCGGATTTGCTGATAATGCATCACAATATTGAATGCCAAGATGTCTAATGATGGGCAAGCTAACTTGCCTGGCTCCTTTTCCATTCAGCAACGATTGATTTGATCTCGGCCCTTTTCTGCTTTTTGACGGATATCCAGGGAGAAAGGATGTAAACGATCATCCAAAACAAACCCAGATCCCACATGTAGCCGAAGGGATACAAGAGCATCGAGCTTATTGGAGCGATAAAGACTATGGCGGTCTGAGTATTTGTTAAGTTCGCTTTATTGCTTATGTAAGGAACGTAGGTGAGGTTGAGCAAACCCACGACAAGGATCAGAGGCACCGCTTCAAGATAAGGGCCTCTAACCAGCACAATTTTCGAACTCAGCAGGAAAACGATGAACAGTCCGGATGCCGGCCTCGGGAATCCGATCCAGTAACCCGTAATTTTTAACGGCTTTGTATTGAATCTTGCCAACCGGATCGTACCGGCGGCGATGATATAAAAACACAAGGCAACCGCGAGAGTCCTCGAATACGCGATAAAAAAAGCGTAAATGACAAATCCCGGAGCAATGGAAAAGCTGAAAAGATCGACCAGATTATCGAACTCTGCTCCGAACCTGTTTGCGGATTTTGTCAGATTGGCGACAAGTCCGTCCAATCCGTCCAGAAGCCAGCAGAGCAGGATAATTTTGGAAGCTAGAGCGATATGGCCTTCAATGGAAAGAATAACGGAAAAGAGGGCAGCCAGAAGGTTGAACAGGGTAAAAAGATCTTTAGCTTTGAATGGCATTGCGGCTAATCCTGCCGTTATTCTTTATCGATTTTATGAGTTTTTCGCATTGGATTCTGCTGCCGACAGTTATTCTCACGTAATTTTCGAGTTGAGAGAAATAACTCCTGTCTCTAACAAGAATTTTATCTTTTCGCAGCTCGTTTATGAAGATATCGGGATCTTCGACTTTTACAAGAATATAATTTGCGGAAGTGATGATGACCTTATATCCGAGGACATTCAGTTCCCGGAACAACCATTTTTTCGCTAGGTTCACTTCCTTGACATAGTTTTCCGTGTAGATCAAATCATCCAGTGATGCGACCGCCGCTATTTGCGCAACGGCGTTGACATTCTTTTCGTCTCTTATCTTGTTGATGAGGTTTACGATTTGGGCGTCGGACAAGATGTATCCGCATCTCAGGGCAGCCAGGCCGAATGCCTTCGAAAAAGAGCGCGTCACAATGATATTGCTGAACTCGTCAATCAGGCCCGACATGGTTATTTTGGAAAATTCGTAGTAGGCTTCATCGACAACAAGAATCCCGTGTTTGCATTTTTCAAGAAGTCTCCGGACATCGTTCTCGGAATATTCCATTCCTGTGGGATTGTTCGGATTGCAGATATAAACAAGCTTGGTTTTATTTGTAATCCTCTCGATGAGATTTTGAATGCTATGTACGAATGGGTTTCCGGAGTACACAAACTCAATATTCGATCCGGTACTCTCCACGAAAATCCGGAATTTGTCGTAGGTGGGAGAAGCGACTAATACCCTGTCGTCTTTTTCCAAAAAAGTCCTGCAGATGTAATCCAGGGCCGAATCCGAACCGTTGAAAACTTGTATTTCATCGAAGTTTCTTCCTGTATAATCGGTCAGTTTATGTCTCAGTTCTTTAGCCTTGATGTCGGGGTACCAGTTGAGGTGCCCTGAGGCTAAGAATTCTTGAATCCTTTGGAAGACTAAAGGTGAGGGCTTTATTGTTGCCTCATTCGAATCCAATTTCAGATAATCCCCATTATTGGGAAAAAAGGCGAAATCCTGTAATGCGGGGACATATTTTTTTAGCTTAAGTACGGCTTTATTGGGTCTTATCATTGGCGGTTCCAAAATTTAGGCTTCTTCCTGATCTTTCCAGCTTCCATACGCAACTTTTGAACTTCTTTGAGAAAATCCAAATATTTGAATCACTCTTGATTACAAGAATTTATATACGGATTTTTATAAATAGTCCAGCCCAAATTTTCTAATGCAAGCTCTTTTGCTTGAGTCCTATCGCGATGACCGGTGCAAAAAACTAACTCAAGCCAATGCCTGTCTGAGATGTCGGGAGGAGGGAAGCGAATGCGCGTAACGGTTCGTTTGAATCGCACGACGGCTGGTGGTGGGGCTTTGACCAAAACAAACTGTGAGAGCGCTTCCAATTGTCCTATGATTTGAAGTCATCACAGAAACGAAATGGTTGCAGAGTCGGATAGCATGAATTTTATCTGTATGTTAAGATGCTCAAAAGAAAGAGTAGCCGTATGAACAAACTGTTTATCGCTTTCGTTTCCCTCATAAGCAGGCTCTCTGTACGCCACCCTCTTGTTTTCCTGATTGTGGCAATCGGGATCAGCATTCCTGCAGTGTTCAATTTACGGCAATTGCGGATGGATACGGATCTTATCCGGTTATTGCCTGAACACAACAGGGTTTTTGTCCTCAGAAACCAAATAAAAAGCATTGCCACTGGAAGTGGAGGTTTTTTTTCCATACTGTTGGGAAGCGAAGACAGGCCGAAACTGTTAGCTGCTTTCCTCGCTGCGATGGAACAAGTACAGACTCTCGAGGGTGTCGAAGCCGTTGAATATGAAAATCCGCGGGAATTTATCCGGAAATACCGCTATTTACTGGTATCCTCGGAAGATCTCAACAGAGTCGTGGAATCGCTCCTCAGGCTTGAAGCGAAAATGAGTCCTTTGGGGGCGGACCTTCTGAGTGAGGAAGGTGCAGACGAGGAGAACCTTGAAGAAAAGGATAAACGTGAAATCCATGATATGATGCGTTACCTCGATCTCCCGCAATACCACCAGAGTGCGGATGGTCAGGTGATGTCCATCAAGGTCTATCCAGAAAAGGGTGTGACCAACTTGGTAAATATCAAGAAGTTATCCGTTGAGCTCGAGGCTGTTATCCGGGTTATATCAGAAGAGTGGGGTGTATGGGGAGGGCTCAGCGGGTCGCTGATGTACGATCTCAGTCAGTTTGATTTCATAGCTAAAGATCTCACGCGCTCGGGATTGATAATGGCCGGATTCCTCTTGATAACGCTCTTTGTCGGTTTTCGGGATATAAAGGCCATTCCCGTCGTTCTTTTACCCCTTGCCTTCGGGCTTATCTGGGCGTTCGGCTCCATCCCTCTGATCACAGAGCGCTTGAACACGATCACTTCCTTTTTGCTTCTCGTTTCGTTCGGGCTTGGTATAGACTATTCCATTCATCTCCTCAGACGGTTCCAGATAGAATTGTTGGAAAAGCCTTATCCTGAAGCTCTGGCGACCACTTTCCTTTCTTCCGGAAAATCCATTGTCCTCTCCGGACTTACTACCGCGTTGGCTTTTTTCATATTGGCCTTTTCCAAATTTAGAGGATTCTCAGAATTCGGAATTCTTGGAGGCTTTTCGATTCTCGTGATCTTGCTGGCCATGATGGTCTTCTTACCGTCCATCATGATATTGAGCTTGAAAGCAGGCATGATAAAGAGCCGGTCAATATCGCTGTCAAAGATCGCTTTTCCGGGAAGGACCGTGACCTTAGCGCTTTTAGCATTTGTGTTGGTGTCTGCGGTTACAGGTGTTTTTAGCCTGAAATTCGATTATGATTTCAGCCGGATGGGTGTCCGCATCTCTCAGGAGAAAGAAGTCGAACAGAGATATTTCAAGGTTTATGAGAGCAGGCGTTCCCCCGGAGCCTTATTTGTAGCCGAAGGGGTAACAGCTCTGGATGGCCTGCTGGCAGCGTTGGATAACAAGAGGGCCGGAAATATTCATAGCCAGATTCTGCGTGTCCAGAGTGCGCGGGATTTCTGCCCGGATGAAAGAGAGTTACATCTGAGGTTTTCTTTGATTTCCGAAATTAAGGAAACCGTAAACCGCAGATGGGTTCAAAAAGTAAAAGACCCTGACTACAAGAGTTTGATAGACGACATCCACCGTTGGAGTCCTCCCCGGAGGGCCCCTATTTTTGAGGAACTGCCGGAAGTTTTCAAGAACACGTTGATCTCCAAGAGATACCCCGACCATTACATCGTTTCCGTTTATATCCGCGGCAAAAAGCAAGACGGAAGAGATGCCACTGCCTTTGCCCGCGAGCTTTATGATCTCCGTTTATCCAAAGGTATAATCGGTCCCATAGGGGATACGACCATCATTGCCGAAATCCTGGGTATAGTCACGAAGGAAGGACCGAAATTGGTCCTTTTTGCGTTCCTGGGGATTTTTCTGCTCATTTTCTGGCTTCAACGTTCCGTTGCTCAAACGCTTTGGATTACGATGTCGCTCATATCGGGTTTGGTTATGATGACCGGTATCATGGTTTTGCTTGGATTAAGACTCAATTTTTTCAATATCGTCGTCTTTCCTACGCTGATCGGAATAGGGATCGATTACGGAGTTCATTATTACCGGCGTTGGAAAGAATTGGGGCAGGATGTGAGTTCCACGCAGAATGAGTTATTTGGAACGCTGTCTTTGGCTACAGCCACAACCATGGCCAGCTATTTGGCGATTGCGCTCTCTCACCATCTCGGGCTTCGCTCCATAGGTATTTTGGCGTGTCTCGGATTGGCTTGCATCTGGCTGGCGACAGTCTTTCTGCTGCCGGGACTGCTCAATCTTATCTATAAAAGAAAACAGAGTTGATATAGATTAATATTCCTTTTCGTGCTCGGCTATCTTTTTTTCCAAACGGGCGATGATTTCATCGAAAGAAGTGCGGGCAAACAGTCTAACGAATTGCTTCTGGTAATTGCCGACGGTATCGACATCGTCTACGACGTAATTGAAAACCAGCCATTTGCCATTCACACGTTCCAGAAGATAGTTCATATGGACCACGTCGTCTTGATAGTAGGCGAGTGTCTTCACGGTGGCGGTTTCTTCTTTAAGCTCCTGAGTCAGGTATTCGAAGCGCTCGGCCCGGTAGCGTCCTAATTTTTTTATGGATGAAACCCTGAGGAGACGCTGGAAGACGCGGTCGAAGGTTTCGCACTGAACCTGAGTGAGGTCGGAGCAAAAGCGGTCTATGACCCGGTGGGAGATGGCGTCGAAATCGGTGACGCCGTCAATGATCCGGAAGAGATCGTTTTCGGTGGCTTGATCGATGGTTGTATGAGTGGATAAAATCTCCTGAACCTGATCATTTGACTTTCGAATCACTTCAAGCGCGCTTTGGGGATAAATGGAAACGGTCCAAAAAATAAGAATAAACGGTAGAGGGGTAATTTTTATTTTTCTCATAATATTCATTGTGCCTTTGCTCATTATAATATAAAGGATCGTTAAAAAAGACTTTTTCTTTCAAGCGGTTAATGCAAAAATAACAGCAGGAAAACGTTTCGATGTTGATAACCGCCCGGTTTTTATTGCCTAATTTAGGCCATCCGTTTTTTATCCCTCAGGGAGAAAAGAGCTTTTGCGTCCGGATTGCCTCCGGAAAAGAGCTGCTCTCCGGACAAGATCTGGAAGGATCCTTTTATTTGAAGGCGGTCGGTCGCAAAAGATTCACTTTGCCTTTGAAGACCGTCTCTGTCGATGTGAGAAAGGGCCTCGATTTCGACACTCCCTTGAAAAGGGTGCTCTCCGGCCAGAAGCAGCTCTCCTTTTTTAACGTGAAACTGGCAATCTCCGCACAGGAATCTGAACTCGATACTTACAGCAATAAATTTCTTATGTTCAACCTGCATCATCCCAAAATGGAACCCAGCTTTCATTCCGTCGTTCTTCTTTTTCACAATTGGGAGCGTTACAGGTTCTGCTTTATAACGGATACGCATGTCGCAGAAGTTTGGGATAAGATTCAAAATGATTTGTTGTGCCTTCCCTCCGAAGGGGAAGAGACACGCAGGCAGAAATTGTTTTCTTTGTCAAAAGCCCTTTCCGGGAAATCTTTGAGAGATAATTTCATAAATCCGAACTCCAACCTCGTTCATTTCATAAAAAAAGCGAACACGATGTCTTCCAATGGCGAGTTGGATTTCGTGATTGCAGGAGGAGATCTTGTCGATTATAAGTTTAAAAAATATAGAAAGCTCAGAGATGCAAGCTATTCCGACACCAATGTCGAACTGTTCGAGAAGATAATCACGGGCAGGTATGAGCCTGATGTCGAGCTGCAAGTTCCTCTATGGACCGTTGCCGGAAACCATGACTATCGTCTTTATCCCTATGAAATCAGAAACTACGGGCTCGAGCATTGCGGATTGCATGCGTTTCAAACGGATTTCTTCTTGAAGAGTAAAAACGAAAAGAACCGAAGATCATTTACTGTAAAGGATTTGAGGTCTGTTCTTGGAATAACGGGCCGGAAGCATTCTTTGGATCATTATTTCATCCATTTCAATCCCATGAGCGATTTCTCTTTCAACATAAAGAATACCCGGTTTATCTGTGTGGATTCCGGCCGGGACGCCTTCCTGAATGCGATCCATACACACATTCTGCGGTTTAAGAATCTGATAAAAGCCATTCTGAACAGCTGGCATTTTCCTGACTCCGAAGGATTGAGTGACCGGCAAGTTCGGTTCGTTCAAAAAGAAGCCGATAAAGAGGCTGTACGGAATGTGGTCTTGATTTTTCATGCCGGATTGATAAACACCCACTTCGACTGCAAACCGGTCAATGACGGTTCGAAGACAGCGTGTACTCCGGTTCTGGCGACCGATGCGTCTCGAGAGCTCCTTTTTCCACTTATGTTGAAGGATCATCTGCATAAACCTGCCGGACTCAAGAGGAACGTGTCTTTTGAAAATACCCTGAAAAGGCTCGGCCTGAATTATGGATGTTTGTTCAAAAACCAGCTGTCCTTGCTCGAGATGGCCAGCGAACCGCATCTCAATTTTTTGGGGTTATCCGGTCACAATCACAGAAATATAGAGATCAGACTAGAGAAAGATAACGGATATCTTTATACCAAAGACTATGCGCGAGGCGGCCTGGAATATCCTTTCGATGAGAGCGATTCTTATTTTTTTTGCGGAAATTCCCTGGCCCATGTTCAACCCAGGTACGCCACACCCAATAATCCAGGGTATTATGAAATCAGTGCAGCCGGTGACACTCTGGTCAAAATCAATAGGCAAAGCTTGAATGCGGGGACTCATGAAAAGTTTTCTTTTTTTGCCGGGAAAGCCGGAGATCCTTCATGTCCGTCAAAGATGGAGATCAGGACTGAGATCTTCCCTTCTGCCAGGGAAGATTCCGAAGACACCGTTCATTTGATCGTGTCCTTTGTTGTCGGCGCCCGGAGAAAAAGCGGGGGAAGAAATCACATTCCGATCAACATCCGTCCGGACACAGCAGGTCAGGTGCTTTTAGAGGATATACGCTGGATCAGCGATGAGGAGAAAGGCTTTTTTCCCGGAAAAGGCAAGAGAAAACCTATGCTTTGTCATAGTTTTCTATGCAGACCGGCCCCTGTGCTTTCGTTCAGTTTTTCAGGGCAAGATGCTGTCTCGAGAAAGTGGCGGGTGGCGGTTATCGGGGAATTCGTGCGGGAAGATGAGAATCGATTCCAATCTCTAAGATTGTGCTGGCATCCTTGTTCCTTCTCAATTTATGCTTGACTCGATGCAAAGACTCAGCCTTCGGTCTTTCAATAAGGGGGAATTCGGCTAACACTGTTTTTTCGATTGCACGCGATGTCTTTACATCCCTATGGCTGAAATAGTAAGATTGCATGTCCGAGGTAAATAATTCAGGATAGGTATTCCGAATGAAAATAGCATACATCGTGGATCATGATATTGACATTACCAATGGTGTCAGTTTCCAATCCAAGCAATTCCTGACATGGCTGGCAGACAACAATCATGAAATACATTTGATATTCCCCTCAAAACGAAAAAAGAAAAACCTCAGCTACGGAGAACACATCCATTGTTACCCTGTTCCCGCTTTTTCAGTCCCTTCATACAAGGAGTACTGTGTTCCTTTACCTCCGTTGGCCGCATCGCTTTGGCTCAAGAAATGGGACATAGACCTTATCCATGCCGAAACCATAAATCCCGTTCTGCTCCAAATGGGTTATTGGATTAAATTCCGAACGAAAGCCCCGATGTTCAACGTCCTTACGGCTAATATCCCGTATTATTCTCACTTGCTCTTTCCTAAAGAAAACCTCGTAAAAAAGATCTGTTTTTGGTATGGCCGGGCGTTGATGAAACGGATATCGAACAAAATCGAGGGAACATTCATTCTCAGTGAAGGAGTGAGAAAATCCCTCACTCAGGATTTCTACTCGATCGATCAGAAAAAAGTCTGCGCTATCAAGCGGCCCATCGATTTGCAGAGATTCAGCAACGGTGCATGTGAGAGCGGAATTTTCAATAGGTTCGATGTCCCCAAAGGCAACCGCCTGGTGACGCTCAGCCGTCTCTGTCCAACGAAGAATGTAGATTTTCTGATCAGAGCCTTCGCGACATACATCTACCCTAAAAATAGCCGCCTCCATTTTTTTATCGGCGGGTATGGCCCGCTGAGCGGCCTACTCAAAAAAACCGTTGCCGGACTTAACTGTCCGAACATACATTTCCTGGGTAAGATTGATTTCGAGTCTGTTCCCGGTTTTTTCAAAGAAGCGGATTATTTTCTGTACGGTTCCTTATCCGAGACATTCGGAAATGTCATTTGTGAGGCGAAGTTTTCGAAGCTTCCGGTCATAGCGCTTGATGATAAGGCCGGAGTCAGCTCACAAATCGAGAATTATATGACTGGTATACTTGTAGAGAATCAGGTTGAGAAGGACTTTGCAGCCAAGTTTTTTGAGCTTTACAACAATCCCGAGCTTCAGGAAAAAATACGCCATAATGCCCATTGGGACGTCTGCTTAAACAACAATCCTCAGAAGATTTACTCAAATTTGCTCTCTGTTTATAAGAAATTTATGCAAAACGGTCATGCAACCAGGGAAGAGTTGAACACACTTTTTCCCATTACTCAAACCTGTAGAGACGAGTGGGAACCACCGGTTTTTGTGATGACTTCCTCGCAGAGAGAGCGAATGTATGATTGATAATTATGTTTCCGTGGTGATCCCGGCCCACAACGAAAGCGATCGGATAGGCGAGGTGTTGTCCGTAGTGCTTGAAGCGAAAGCAGAAGGGATAGTCGATGAAGTCATCGTAGTGGATGACGGTTCATCCGATCGTACAATAGATATCGTAAAGAACTTTCATTCAGTAAAATCCGTGGCCATGTCGAAGAACCATGGAAAAGGGATGGCTATGTATGAAGGTTCTCGGCTAGCCAGGGGTAAAATTCTTCTTTTCCTCGATGCCGACTTGAAGGGATTGGAGGTCAAGCATATCGGAGATTTGATAAGACCTGTCCGTCAAGGAAAAGTCGATGTGACTATCAGTTTGAGGGATCCTTCGTTTCTTACCTGGCCGTACAATGTTTTCGGATTGAACCCTGTATCCGGTGAAAGAGCTATAAAAAAGCTTTTTTTTCAAAAGATCCCCATAAACTCGGATACGGGATATGCCATTGAGACGATGATGAACGCCTTTATTTTGAAAAGAGGGTTGAGGTTTCTCACAGTCCGGACAAAAGGAATAAAAAACAGTTTCAAACATAAAAAAGACGGATTTGGTGGATTTTGGAATGATATCAAGATGTACAAAAAAATACTTAAAGAAAATCCTCGGCATTTATCGGATTGGATAAAGATGATAAAAAGACAATGCAGGGGCTTGAAACACCAGGATATTCAATGAGGCCATGTTCTCTTTTTTCTCTCCTTCACCTCATGCAAATAGGCGGAGAGAATCGTATTGTCTTCCATTCCATCATAAAACACGGTTACGACAGGAATTCCGATATCTTCTCTAATCCGTTCAAAAATTTCGCTTGTGATATTTCCATGCATACATCCGAAAGGTGAACAGTTGACCACAAGGTCTGCTTGATCCTTCTGGAAAAGGATGGTTCGGCCCAGAGTTAGGATTGATTCCCCTTCGAAATCTGTGGGGAGAAGTTGTTCGGCGGCCCGGATCGTTTCCTCGATCGAGGGTTCCTTGCGGTTGTTCAACAAAGGTTTGACCGCCCGATAAAAACGGTGCTCTTTTTTAGAGAGAAATTGCCATTTTAGGGCCAATTCAAGCTTTTCCCGCATACTCGTTTTTTTGCGCCTCGCGAGATAACGTTCCATCCAGGCTGTGTAGAGAATCCATTCGGATAAGGGTGAGAGCCAGGCTTCTCCCCCCAGCTTTTCGATGGCTTCGATGATGCTGCTGTTTGCGTAGGTGTTGCAGCGGACGTATATCTCACCCACCACTCCCACCAAAGGGCGCGGAGACCTATCGACTGGAATTTTCTGAAATTCCCGCATAGCCTCAATCAAGAATTCTCCCCAATTCATACGAGAGGTTCCGATGAGTTCTTCAGCTCTTCCGATGACTTGCTCGAGCGTTTCCACCGTATCGCCTTTGGTGGCTTCATAGGGAAGCACTCGGCAGCGCATTTTGAAAAGAATATCGGAAGCCAATATGCTTTCCCAGAGATTAGCGCGCAGCGACCTGTCCAGTCCATAGTACGCATTGTGGGCTCCAGGGGACAGGATAGGCAGATCGTTCAGTCCCAAACAATCGAGGACAATTCGATTCAGAGTCCGGTACTGTCCGAAGCGACAGGGGCCATCCGAAGTCGGCAAGAACAGTGCGCTCTCTTTTCCCGGCTTTCTCCCGGATTCCCGCTCCTTGTCCATCTGTTTTAAAAAAGTACCCAAGGTGAGAACTGCGGGCAGGCATTCCGCCCCCCTTGTCCATCTTTTGCCTAGAGAAAAAGAGCTTTCGTCTTCGGGAGGTAGTGTTCGTGCATCATAGCCTTGGCTCTTGAAAGTCGCGGCAAAAAGGCGGTTTCCCACTGAGTGCATGGTTGGAATCCAAATCGTCCGTTCTTTAACGTCTTTCACGGTCGGAGCTTCACGGGGAGGAGTCCAGTCTTTAATGCTGCTTTTATTGCTTTGCCAATCCGCTTTTACAACTTCCAAAAAGGCTTCGATTCGAGTCTGATAGCCGCCGCTGGATCCATGCTCATCCAGTTCGAGAACCAGGAACGGCTTATTGCCCATGACTGTCTCAGCATAAGTAAGCAGGAAACTGTCAGGGCCGCAGGCAAAATTGGAAAGAAAAACGGCGTACAGTCCTTCCGTTCGGGCGATCTGAATCAAGGCAGATACGATGCGCTGGCCATAACTCCAAAAGAGGTTCTCGAATTCACCCGTGAGAAGACTGGCGTCCCAAGGAAGACAAGCCATGGGAATCACATCTATCCCGCATTCAGCAATGTGATAGGGGATGTTCTGATTGATTTCGCTGTCGAGGGTGTTGTAGGGCCTTCCCACGACCACAACAGCCGGCTTCCCGGCTTTTTTTATTTTCGCGAGAGCATCTTCCCCTAATCCACCGAGCTGTTCTTCATATTCTTTGCGGGCAGAATGCGCACGTTGGAGAGCTATCTCAGCATCTGTCTGCTTCACGGAGACGAATGGGTTGAGCACTTTTACCAGCGCCTCAGCATTTTTTTGGTTGGTCAGCCGCAGATCAATGATGGGGGAAACAATACGGCTTTTATCCTGATCGCTATTCTTGAAGCTTGGTTTGATCAATGATGGGAGTGATTCGACATATGGGCAAAACCGAGAGTGTGTAAGGCCATCCAGTTCATAATCAGCCATCATATGAGGAACGAAGATCTTACCCGTTTTTTTGTCCTTTAAAAGTCTGGCGACTTGGCCGATTGCCGCTTTTGCGGGCAGGCAAAAACCGGATCCGGTGCATTCGTTCCCTTGTGCAATACAATCGTGATCGATCGTGTCGCTCAAGCGGACTCTAATACCGATTGCGTCAAAAAAAGACTTCCAAAACGGATAAAAGGAGTACGCGGAAAGCATTCTTGGTATTATGATCTCTGGGCTATGGTCGTGAGATAATTCCCGGGCTCCAAAACGCCAAGTCAAATTCAGAACCTTGATGTACAGTGAGTACTCCTCCGGGTTTCTCATCTTTGTGGCGCCTTCTTCGCGACCACATTTCATACCCCATAAAGGATTGTCCTTCTCATTCTCGATTAAGGCCCTGGAAAGCGTACAATGATTGGAACAATAGCTGCATTTTTCAGAGGTTACTGTGATGTTTTTCGAACCCAGATCGAAACTACGGAACTTTGATTTGCCCCCGTTCATTTTTTCTTTTACAAGCAGTGCGGCGCCGTAAGCGCCCATAACATGACAGTAGGGAGAGGCCACGACTTCCACACCGAGAAGGTTTTCTATAGCGGCAATAAGTCCTGGATTTCGAGCTGTCGCTCCTTGAAAAAAGATGCGGTCCCGACTAATGGGCCTCCTTCCGACGACCCTTTCCAGGTAGTTTTCGATGACCGAATACATCACGGCCCCGGCCGCCTCACGGCGAGTGATACCTTGTTGCAGCAGCGTCTGGATATCTTGTTCCATGAATACGGTACACCGGCTGCTGGTGTATGGGGGGGTGACACCTAAGACGGAATATCCTATTTCATCGATGGTATACCCGAGTTTCGAAGCGAGTTCTTCGATAAAGGAACCTGTTCCCGCGGCACAAACATAATTCATGTTGGCATCGGCTATGTGCCCTTCATTCACTGACATGTACTTGGCATCCTGCCCGCCTATCTCGAATATCGTTTTCACCGAAGGATCGATGCGCACGGCGCCTTTGACATGAGCCGAGATTTCGTTGATGATCAGGTCCGCGCCGATCACACTGCCAATAAGCTTTCTGCCGCTCCCTGTTGTTGCTGCTCCTTTGATATTGAACAGGAGGTTGTGTTTTCTTCCCGATTCGTTCACAGCCAGAAAAAGCTTTTTTACCGCTGAGATAGGGTTGGCTTCTGTTCGGCGGTATATGTCCAGAACAATGCGGTCTTCCCGGTCTATGAGAACGAGTTTTGTGCTTGTCGAGCCGATGTCAATGCCGAGATAGGCGTCAATTTTTTGGCTGGATAGGGCGGGAGGGAAATGTGCGGTGACTTCATTCCCTTCTTTATCCCTGATAGAGCTGTATGCAGTCGATTTCGGATACCGGCTGCGGACCAATTCAAGAGGAGAGCGTCGCTTTCTTTTACCTTCCGCTAAAGAGATCGGCATTCTCGGCTTCTTGCCACCGTGGCTGTTGGAAGACAAAAGCGCTGCTCCATAGGCCACTGTGTATTCGGGATTCGGCATCACCTTGAGCTCAAGTACATTTTCGCTGCCGTTTAACCTTTTCCCTAGCCACCAGCGAAAAGTGTCGTTTAAAGCTACGCCGCCGCACAGAATTGTCAACCCTGATAGGGATCTTCCACCGGTCAGAGTATGGAGCACACCATCGACCAATCCCCGGCACAAGCCGGACCACATATCCTCTTTGGCGAATCCCTCTTGTTGCCTGTAAACCAAGTCGCTCTTTGCAAAGACAGCGCATCTTGTGGCGATGGAGGGGGGGTCGGGACATGGCGGGTCGTTCTGCATGTCTTGGTAGTTGATCTTCATCCTTTTGGCTTGTTCATCCAGGAAGGAGCCGGTTCCGGCAGCACAGAGCGAGTTTGTGTGAATGGACATCACCTGTCCTTTGGTGTCCAACCGGACGAGAGTCAAGTGGGTTGCCCCCACTTCCAAAATGTTTCTCACTTCCGGGAATGAATTACGGGCAGCCGTATACAGACAGGCAATCGGGTCAAAAACGTTTATAAACTTTTGAAGCGGTGTTTGACTGGCAATACCAGTCCTGAGTTCTCCGTTTTGCAATTGCAGAAAAAAATGATTCAGTAAGCTTGAAGAATCCCCCTTATGAGCCTTTTTGAACTGCCAGGTGATGGAACCGTCCTCAGCTAAAGCGACTGCTTTGAAGAACTGTGATCCGATCTCCACGCCGAGACGATGTGTTTTGTTCAAGGCTTCAAAGTCTATCGCATCTAATGATTGGCACACAGGCAGCACTCCAAAGATATCGTTTTATAGCCCAGAAATAGCTTAAAGTCAAATGATGACGGGCGACTCAAGCCAAAAAAAAACATTAAAGCGAGACCATTTCAATCCGGTTTTTATTAAAAGAATAAATGACGTGTTAAACACGGGTTCGGTTCCGTGATTTCCTGAGGAATAAACATGCGGATGCATAAACTCATTGAAGGAATGTCAAGATTGACTTATGATCTTATTCTGACAAAATTTCAAGGATCATGAGGGTGTGCGGCAAAACTCCTATTTCGGTTTTTATCGGGAGCTATTTATCCTACAGCGAAACATTCATTTATGATCAGTTGAAATTTCAATCGAAGTTTCATTCTCAAGTCCTTGCTTACAGGGAAAACAAAGCCCGGAGTCAATTCCCTTATAATCATGTGACGATTTTGAACCCGGCCGAAGGATTGTGTTACTACATTTCGGGCAATTCTCCCACATTTTTGCGCAGCATTGAAAGCCATAAAAGTCAATTGCTGCATGCGCATTTCGGGACAAACGGTGCTTATGCCGCCGGATTTGCACGGCGGCTGCATTTGCCCCTGGTTGTTTCGTTTCACGGTCATGACGCAGCCGGGCTTGCGCCTGAAAACAGGTGGGCTCTTCGGTATTTCCGCTATCATTTGAAGGCGGGACAAATGATAGAAACAACCTGTTCATTTCTTCCTGCATCAAAAGATCTGGCCGATGATTTAATCCGGAAATATCATGTGCCGGCCGATAAGGTCAGCGTCCATCGATTGGGAATCGACCTCAATCAATTTTCATACGTTGCCAGACCTGAAAGAGTCCCCTCCATCTTGATGGTCGGGCGATTCGTAGAGAAAAAGGGTTTTGAATATGGATTGCTCGCATTTGCAAAGCTGTTTGAAGAGAGCCGAAACTTGCGCCTGTCAATAGTCGGTTCCGGGAAGTTCCTTTCTAAATATAGAAGAATCGTCAAAGAATACAACCTGGGAAATTCCGTATCGTTTTTGGGAGTTCTCAATCCGGGCGAGCTCGAATCCGTTATGCAAGGCCATGACATTCTTCTGGCCCCATCTGTTACGGCTAAAAACGGAGATAAAGAGTCCGGGTTGCTTGTTCTGAAAGAAGCGGCGGCAACCGGTATGGCGACAATCGGAACGATTCACGGGGGCATACCTGAAATCATTCAGCATGCAAAAACGGGCTATTTGGTTCAGGAAAAAAATGTGGATGAAATGTATAGATATTTAAAAATATTGGTCAATGACTTTAATCTGCGTGTAGAATTAGGGAAAAAGGCGAGGGCCTTTGTCGCAACTCACTATGATGCACGAAAGCAGAACGCCTTGTTGGAAGCCCATTTTGAAAACATTCTCGCTCGATAAGGCAATGATCGAAGTGTTTTGACATGAAGACGCAAGCATCGAAGAAAGAAAACTTACCGGACTCGGGATGAAAATCATCCTCTCAAGTCCATTTCAGCTATATTGATATGGAAAGAATACCTAACAAATTCATCTTCATTTGGTTTGGAAAGTCATTCCCGTTGACAAACCAGATCGCCATCAAGTCCGCAGTAATGCAAAATCAGCCTGATGAAGTTTTATTGCTCCACGACGGTTTATCTGAAGGCCTTATGAGTGCCTCCGGCTTAATCAAAGACTGCAGGATGCGATTGGAAGAGGCCTCGGAAGATTGGTTTGATGACTTACCCAGGGGAGGGGAGGAAATGCGAGCCTTGTACAATGCCCATACTTCTCCGACTGCAAAGGCCAATTTGCTGCGTCTGGCTGTGCTGTGGAAATTGGGGGGAATTTATCTCGATATGGACACTGTAACCATCAAGAGTTTTGACGGTTTGCGCAAGTACCGGGGATTCTGTGGTTGTGAGACTGTAGCGGTTCCCGGAGATCTCTTAGAGAATGCCAATCTGATTACCAAGGGTAGGGTCGGCATAAAATTGGCTTTTCGTGAGCTGTGTGTGTATATTCCTAAAGGCTATAGGCTTTTCAAGACATTCGAGTCGTTGTATGCACAGTCCGTCAATAATGCCGTGATGGGGAGTGCTCCGAAAAATCCGTTTCTCGAGAAGGCGTTTTCCGCTATCAAAGAGATGCCGGAAAATGAGAGGTTCAAACGCTACGGCCTGGGGACTCATTTACTGCAGAGACTCACAAAAAACACCTCGTCGGAAAATATGGAGGTTCTGGACCGGTCTTTCTTTTATCCGCTGGGCCCGGTGATATCTTACTATTGGTTCAAAAAAAACAGCGGAGGCTACTATGACGATCTGTTGCAAGAGAATACGGTCGCTGTTCACTGGTACAACACATCTCTTAGGAAATTTCGGAAGCGATCCCTCGATATCGATTATTTGAAAAAAAACAGTTCGACCGCCTTTGCCAAATTGGTCTCGAAATATTTAGTGTGTTAAAGATTTTCCGCTCATTCAGCCTTGAATCCGAAGAACTTTTGGGACGGATGCAGTTTAAGCATGTGTGAGAAACCGTGCAAGACGGCCGCGGTCGAGGTTCCCGCCGCTTAAGACGCACACGACTTCCGAGCCCCTGGGGACGTGGACTTTATTCTGGAAGAGGGCGGCAAAAGGAACGGCTCCTGCCGGCTCTGTCAGAAGTTTAGCCCGCTCTAAAATGAGGCACAGAGGTTCGATAATCTCCTCATCGGATACAAGCACCAAATCATCAACGTATTTCTTTACGAGCTGAAAGTTGATCTCTCCGGCAAAAGGAGCTGCCAGTCCGTCGGCAATTGTGTCGACGCTCTCGAGGTGAACCGGTCTATCCTGTTGCAGACTTTGCCACATGGCACAAGCTCCGACAGGCTCGACACCCACGATTTTGACATCCGGCTTTTTCATTTTCACAGCTGCTGCGATCCCGGAAATCAAGCCTCCACCGCCCACAGCAACAATCACGACATCGACTTCTGGAGTATCCTCTAATATTTCAATTCCTATTGTTCCTTGTCCGGCCACAATATAGGGATCGTCAAATGGATGAACCAAAACGGAGTTCCGTTCCTTTTGTATCTGAAGGCAGGTTTTGAGCAGGTCATCATCGGTAATGATCACCTCAGCGCCGAATCCCTTTGCCGCATCAATTTTGCTTTTAAAAGAATAGCTTGGCATGACTACGGTCGTCGGGATACCGAATAGAGAGGCTGCATAAGCGAGTCCTTGCGCATGATTGCCCGAGGAAAGTGTAATCACACCTCTTTTTCTCTCCTCCGGCGTTAAAGAACAAAGTTTGTTTATGGCCCCTCTCGGCTTGAATGAGCCTGTCTTCTGAAAGAGTTCCGCTTTGAAATGGAGATGCATGCCCATTTTCCGGCCTAAGGTTAAAGAGGATACAGTCGGGGTTCTGTGAACTCGACCGGATATGGTTTGCTGGGCATTTTCGATATCGCCGAGTTCTATCATAAGGTCTATCCTTTTTTGATTCGTTCGATTCGATCCTGGAGGCCGTCGGCGATGCGAGCGGCCATGTGGCGATTTTGTGCTCCTAGAATGATGATGATAAAATTTTTGTGCTGTTTGATAAGGATATATGTTTCGTTCTCGTCCAGTAGCTCGAGGGAAATGCCTTCGGCTTTTACGCTCCGGTAACGAGGCTCTAGAGGAAGGCCTCGGGCGGCTTTCTGTAGAATGTTCAGGGGCTCTTTTTCGTTGTCGTACTTGATGAGATAAATGTCGTACCCGCCCTCGTAAGATCCCTTGACGGCCTCTTTGACCTGAAAAAGGCTTTTCGTGGTGAAGGGATAGCTGTTGAACAACCCGAGATTTCCCATGAAGTACTTCACTTCTTGGGCATCCAGGCCTTCCTGGGGCAGCAGCTCTGTTAAAACAGGTCTTTCCGCTGATTCCGATAGTTTGATTCTGGCATCGACCGCGCAGGCAATCGCCTTGAGGCCTTCGAGAGTTTCCTGTTCTTCATCAAATCCCGTGATCGTTACCAGATATTTCCCTTTCCAGAAATTCAAATAATAGTCCTGGAGTTTTCCCTCCGCGCCCAGCTCCAACGGCTGACCTTCCCCGGTGGTTTTGAAGGAATAAATTCCGTAGGAGCTCTGGGGACCGACCATGGCATAGATTTCCAGCGAGGCGGACTTTTCGTTCTTATTTTTGTAATCCTGAACGATGACGCGCTCGAAGCCGTACTCATGGTAAATCTCCGCGCCGCCGTTGATATAGAAAAAGAGATCATCCCCTTCGTACTCTTGAAAATCATCATACCGCTCCCATCCGGGCACCTCTCCGGATTGAGGCAACAAAAACGAGAGGCCTTCATCACTCGGTTCAATTCGAATTCCGAACGAAGCAAAAACAGCGGCTCCCAAAAGGAGCACGCTCACAAAACAGAAAGCTTTCTTTCTCATTTGAAAATGTCCTTCATTCTATGCGTTTTTCAAGACTCTATTATAACTGGATTTATGTGTAGATCAATGCGAGTCTTATCGCAATAATAAATCTCTTGATGAGCTATGAAGGTCAAGAAAATGAAGCTGAAGGAAGGATGGATCAAACGAATTTCAAGATTTGTCGTCGGACATGGTTTCAAGAAATTTGATGATCTTTGCGCTTCCTGACGGGAAAGGGTAGCGCTTCATGCCTTTCAAGTTCACCCAGCGATGCCTTTTTTTGGAGAGAGGGGGGAGATGCTTGAGTGTGCAAAAAAACGCGTGAAGGGTAACACGGAATTGTGTGTAAGCATGCTTGACGGACGTGAGCCGTACGATAGTCTCCACATCTGCGCCTAGTTCCTCTTTGAGCTCACGGCGGAGTGCGTCTTCAAGAGTTTCCGAAGGTTTTCTTTTTCCCCCTGGAAACTCCCACAAATCAGCCAGAAGGCCCTCGGGAGGACGTTTTTGGATTAAATACCTGCCTCGTTCCTCGATGATGGCGACAACAGCTTCTATACGGCGGTAATTCATCTTTTTGGGAATCGGGATGATCTCCTGCTCTCCGGTTTCGAATGCTTTGCAGAAAGGTGTGACAGGACAAGCATGGCAGAGAGGATTTTTTGGTTTGCAGACCAGAGCTCCAAGTTCCATTACAGCTTGGTTGAATAGTCCAGGCTGTTTATTCGGTGCGTGGGGAATGATGAATTTTTGAATGGCCTGATCGACTTGAGGGGAACTTCGTTTTCTTAATCCTGAAAGCCTCATCCAGACCCTCCTGGCATTGGCGTCGATCGCAGGATAAGGAAGGTCAAATGCGATGCTGAGCACCGCTGCTGTCGTGTAGGGACCGAAACCGGGCACCTTCCGTAACTCCTCGTAGTCCGACGGGATCTTTCCTTCATATACTTCCACGAATATCCGTGAGGCTTTGTGGATGTTTTTAGCTCTCCGGTAGTAGCCCAGACCCTGCCAGGCTTTCAACACATCCTGTGCAGATGCTCTGGCAAGAACCTCGAGGCCGGGGAACCGGATCATCCACTTCTCGTAGTAGGGAATGACGGCCTGGACCGTCGTCTGCTGCAGCATGATTTCTGATATCCAGATGCAATAGGGATCTCGTGTTTTTCGCCAGGGCATCTTCCTGTGGTGGAATTGATACCAGCGGAGCAGTATAGCCGGGAAAGTTTTCTGCTTTTCAGCCATGTGACGTCGCTCCAATGCTTTTCTTTAATATCATGAATGAGCATCCTTAAGCAAAGCGATTTCCACGGATGCATTTCCGTTCCCGTGATTGCTAATGAAAAATGAGAGAAGGAGCGAGTCTCAGTTCGTTTGAGTCGCATGGTGGTTGGTGGGGGGGTCTTCGACGAAAACGAACTGTGACGAGTACTGCCCCGTCATTCCCATTATTGAATTTGAGGTCATCACGGAAAAAGGCGATTTCCACTCTGTACTTGACATTTTTGCCGCTGTAAGATATTTTTCCTTGGGAAGCCAGGCGGAAATTTCTATTGTATTTCTTATGAGGGTGATTTTGTTCCGCCTCAGGCAGGGGCAAATATTTTTTCGAGAGTCGTGATGGAGAACATCGGTAAATACAAGATCCTGGAGGAATTGGGAAAGGGGGCTATGGGAGTTGTCTATAAAGCCCTCGATCCCGACATCGACAGAGAAGTGGCCATAAAACTCATCCGCTTCGATATGGCTTCGGAGGAGAGCGATATTGAGGATATGGCCAAGCGTTTCATCCGGGAAGCGCAGTCCGCCGGAAAACTGGAACACCCCAATATCATCACGATTTACGAAGTTGACAGAGATAAAGGGCAGACTTTCATTGTCATGAAGTACATCGATGGGGACAGTTTGAAGAAAATCATTTCTTCCGGAAAAAAGTTCCCCCTCCAGGATGTTGTGCAGCTGACCGACAAACTCTGTGATGCTTTAGACTACGCTCACCGCTGTAAAATCATCCATCGAGACATAAAACCGGCCAATATACTCATCGACAAAGAGGGCCGGCCTTTTGTCGTCGATTTC
Source organism: Candidatus Aminicenantota bacterium (assembly GCA_016926925.1). The sequence goes on along the minus strand of JAFGNQ010000071.1, from coordinate 5,198 downwards.
GGGGTGGCGCGCATGGAAATGTCCACTTTGACGCAATCCGGAGCTATCGTGGGAACCCCAAGCTACATGGCTCCCGAGCAAGTAATGGGAACCAAAGTCGATTCACGTGCAGATATCTTTTCTCTCGGTGTGATCATTTACGAGATGCTTACGGGAAAAAGGCCTTTCGAAGGCGATCATATAACGACCATCGTCTACAAAATTATGAATGAAGAACCTCCGAGTGTCCTTAAAATGCAAAAGGACCTTCCGCCGGGACTCGAGCAAGTTTTAAGTAAAGCCTTGTCCAAAGATCCCAACACACGCTACCAGAGCTGCCGGGAATTGGCCGGAGCCTTGCGGCAGGCGGCACAAATGGAGGATGCAACCATCTCTCTCAGCTTGGATCGAAATGAACTGACCATGTTCCGTAAGCAGCGGCGGATAAAGCGCAAGCTGGCCCTTCCCATTTCTTTTTCGGTTATTCTGGTGGCTGGAGCTGCCGGAGCCATTCTATTGCTTCCCGGACTGAAGGAGAAGATCCTACCCCAGACGAAGCAAGAGGTTTTTTTAGAGACTGTTCCAGTGCCCGATGTGCGTTCGCTTGGGGGTGTCCTCGAATTGTTTGATGAAAATGAGCTCAAATTGAAAGAGAGTTTTGAAAAAGGAGACTTCAAGCGAACGGTTGAAATAGCCGAAACCCTTATTTCTGAAGATCCTACGAATGCTGATGCCGAAAGATATTTGAAGCTGGCCAAGCAAAAAATCGAGCAAGCGGCTGTCGCTTCCACTCTCAGGTCAGGTATTGCCAGCTTCAACAATGGAGAGTATGAGACCTGTCAGCGTATTATGAAGGATATTCTCACCAAGGATAAAAACAACAGGGAAGCCCAGCGTTACCTGGACCTGGCAGGCGGGGAAATTTCCAAACTTGAGATAAGGGACTTGGTAGAGAGGCAGAGAAAAACAGAGGAGGGCAAAGATCTGTTGACGCTTCTCAACGATATCGGCTCTCCGAGTTTGGCGGAAAAGAGAAAACTCGAGGCCACGGACTTTTTCAATTCGTATGATGGGATCAAATCCTTTGTTTCCAAGACATCCATCCAATTGCAGGGAAATGGCCGGGCAACAGTTGTTTTTGCGAATCTTGTTTCTGCAGTTTCCAAGTCCACGGGGACCAGAAAGGTCGTGTTTGAGGGAAATGTGACCTTAAAGCTCGAGAAACAAGGGAATGCCTGGAAGATCGTGGAGTTCCACAAGAAAAGCATTTGATGCCTATGATATTTGAGGATTGCGGAAAGTGAACATTCAAAAAATCGTGATTTTTATGGTTTTGACTCTCACTTTTTCCGGTTTGGGAAACGGGCAAGAGCCTATCAAGCTTAAGGTAGTCGTTGATGACGCAAGAGTGAATGCAGAACCTGAAATCGGCGGGAATACTCTGGCGCGATTGCCACTGAATACAATCGTAACGGCCGTGGAAAAGACCGGCGAATGGTACAAGGTGGATTTAGAGCATAAGGGAGTGGGGCTTTCGGGTTATATGCACGAGATGTTGGTGGCGGTTGTAACCGATGAGGAACTGGCCGAGGCGGAACGGCCGGCTCTTTCAGAGAAGACTCAGGAGGATATTATCCGAGAGATAGAAACTGTCATGGATGAGAACCGTAATTTGATAAGGCAGAATGAAGGTTTTGAGGATGCCATACTGTCATTACGACCTCTTGTAGGCAAGGCCTTCAGGGTCAAGGACGATAAAAGACAGAGAGAGCTCGCAGCGGAAATCTTCCTGTGGATCGGGATGGCTTACGCGGGGCAGGATCAATACAAATCGGCTTTGAACGAAATCAGGAATATGTATGAGGCCGAGTACGGTTATGCCAAAGAAATTACTCGGAATATATACGATCCGAAAATTATTTGCTTGATCCAGCATGCCGAAAAAGAGTATTTGGGTCAGCCGTCAGAGTTTGCTCTCGAGATAAAGACTATCCCGGATAAGGCCAAAGTTGTTCTGAACGGTAAAAACGCAGGCTTTTCCTCCGGTATGTTCAAAGCCGGTTCTCCCATAGTAAAGATCGAAATTACCAAAGAAGGTCATGAGCCGGTAGAGGACGAAGTTTTTATATGGCAAGATATGGAGCGGAAAGAATACCGGCTGACCTCATTGGGGAGGAATCTTGTCGTCAAGACGAAACCCGTTGGAGCGAAGCTCTTTTTCGATGGAGAGGAAACAGCGGAATTGACAAATTGCACCCTTCCTTTTATCTCCTTCGGGCCCCATAGGATAAGGATCATCAAAGAAAACTACCGGGAGTGGACTCAGGAAATCAATGTTGAGAAAGATACGGAGCCGTTCACTCTTGAAATCGTGCTCACCGGAATAAACTACCGGTTTCTCGATAAGTGGGGCGGTCCTGACTCCCAAGTATTTGAGAAACCCTTGGAAATTGTGATCAATAAAGACGGCCATATCTATGTCTTGGATGAAAGCGACAGAAAAATCAAAAAATTCACAACTGAAGGCCGCTTGATGCCCGATTGGAGGCTGCACGGTCCGCAGTATAAAGGAATAAAATCTCCATACGGCCTCGCCGTCGACAGCGATGGAAATGTCTATGTAACGGATGTAAAAGAAAATTGTGTCTGGAAGTTTGATGGCGATGGCGCTTTTATTGCGAAGTGGGGAAGGCAGGGGAATGCCAAAGAAGAGTTTCTCCGTCCGACCGGCATCGCCGTCAATACGCTGAATGATGTCTATGTCATCGACTCGGGGAATTTCCGGGTCAAGATATATTCAGGTTCGGGTGAGCTCAGAGATGTTTGGAAGAAACCGGGTAACGTCGTGCTGCCGTACGCCCTTGCTCTCAACCGGAGCGATGAGGTCTTTATCCTGGACAAGCTTAAAGCCTACAGGTTTTCGCCCCAGGGAGAGCTTGTTGCCTCCTGGGGAAGACAAGGGAACCATGACGGAGAATTCGGAAGTCCTAAGGGGATTTGTACGGATTCGGATAATTTTCTCTACATAGCGGATACGCTCAATAACAGAATTCAGAAGTTTGATGCGGATGGGAACTTTGTGGCGAAATGGGGGCTTCCCGGAAAAGGGGATGGAGAACTGATGTCTCCCATGTCGGCAGCCGTCGATGTCGATGGTCGTGTCTATGTAGTCGATGGGGACAACAACAGAGTTCAAATATACCATGTTGCCGCATCGGCTGAGGAATGACGGGAAGTCCGGAAATCGGTTCTATTGATGCAGGAGATGAGGACGTTTTATTTATTTTTGGCGGGTTTTTTTGCTTTTATTTGTTTTTGAAGATCCTTCTCCGTTTTTTCGAGGAGATTCAGACTGTCCTTAGGACCTGCAGAGCCTAAACCGATACTCACCGTAAAGGGGATTTCTCCTCCCTTATTTTCTCTTTCGATGTCTTTGGCAACGCGGTCCCGGACTAATTCCGCGTTCTTTTTATATGTATGGGGCATGAGAATCGCGAACTCATCTCCACTGTATCTTGCGACGACATCAACGCGCCTGAAATTTTTTTTCAAAAGCAAAGCCAAATTTTTCAAGATTTGATCGCCTGCCGCCAGCCCGTTCTTCTCGTTGATGTCTTTGAGATTGTCAATATTGACGATGATCATAGATAGCGGCTGGTTGTAGCGTTTTGCCCTTTCCGCTTCCTTGGCAAATTGGTGATTGAAGCTCCGTCTTTTGTAGACGCGTGTGACGGAATCGATATTGTCCATATCTTTCATAGCGCTTAAGTAATAAACTTTTTCTATGGCCATGGCTGCGTAATCGACTATGGTTTCCATGACGCTCAGGTCGGCGGCGGAATAAGGTTTTTCGTTCGCTCTGTTGATGAGTTGGAAAACACCTATGATTTTATCCGTTACTTTTAATGGTGTGCATAAAGTGGATTTGACTTCGTAACCGGCGAGTTCGGCGATTTTCTTGCTGTATCGGGAATCTTTCGATACGTTCTCTATGAAATCGGTTTTTTCATACTGTAGAACCCAACCGGCGAGTCCCTCATCTTTTGACAGCTTGTAATTCTTCAGCTTATCCGCGCTTTGTCCCCGGACAAGCTTCACGCAGAGCCGGCCCGATTCTCTTTCAAGCAGGAAAAGGAGGTGTGTCAAGGGAGATAATATCTCTCCGATTTTATGCATCACTTGTTCCATGACTTCATTGATCGTTTTGGCTGCAGCTATCCCGATCTCTATATCCGCAAAAGATGATAGTTCGACGTATTCATCCAGTTTATGGGTTTCTTTATCGTTCTCCATTATTGTGCCTTTCCCCTATAAAAGTATTTGCATCAGGAAGTCATGGGTTAAAAAATTAATAGCACAGGCTATGCCGTATGTCAATTCCTTGGGTTATTCATAAAAACCGCTGACATTTTAACTCAAAAGATTTTTACATAATAATGTCAGCGGTTTTTCCCCTGCGGGCGAGCCGATCTCACCGCCTCTACTTCGTTACGAAGGATTCGCAGTGGACGACCACGGCTTCATCCTCCGTGCCTCGTATATGCGGCGACCTCGACTCGTGAATAACCCGGGAGGATTGAAGTTATAGACTTGAAAAAACGCCGAAGTCACACGATAATGGAGGGAAAAATGATGATCCGATTCGACAAAAATTGATTGTGAAGGTGAAAGCCATGAAACATGTTTCCGAGTTTATCGCAGGACTTCCGCTTTTTAAAGGATTTTCATCCGAGGCCTTGGATGGGTTGATTGCAAAGAGCCATTTGAAAACCTTCGTTCCCGGGGAGCTTATCATTCAATTTGGTCAGCCGGGTAGATTTTTAGGTATTATCGTGGAAGGCGAGGCGGAAGCCGTCATTACCAGCAAATCAGGCGAGCGGATTCGTTTAGGGATGATCGAGCAAGGCCATTTTCTCGGCGAGATGTCGCTGCTTACCGGAGAGCCGACCAGTGCAGATGTTATAGCCGTAAAAAAATGTGACATCTTTCTTATCCCGCAGCAGGTTTTTACGGCCATGTTAGCCGTCAACCCCGAAGCGGTGCAGGTTCTGGCAAAAACCATCACCGAGCGATTGAAAAGCCGGCAAAGTAATGAGGAAGAGCAGGATCGGATCGAACAGGCCTGGACGACCAGACCGGATCCCTATGGGCTGGATCTTTCCACAGCCGCCCCTGAGAAGATTTTGGTCATCAACTGCGGCAGCTCTTCTTTGAAATAT
>JAFGNQ010000422.1 GCA_016926925.1 Candidatus Aminicenantota bacterium | reverse complement strand
CGTCTTGATTCGGATACGTGCGGCAAAATCTTGAGAAACGAGCAGGTCCACATTTCCATCGTCCGATTTTATTTTCCAATCACGTTCCATATCCGATCCGGGAAGTATTTCCGCCCGGATGTCGCCATCCTCTGTCCTGATATCGACCCAATCCAATTGACCCGAGATTTGAATATCTCCGTCATCCGAAATCGCCTCGACGCTCCCCATGATTTCCGAGCATTCGACACCGCCATCCTCAGTTTCGACGAATAATGATCCTCTAATTTGGAAGACGCGTATCTTTCCGTCGTCTGTCCTTAAATTCAACTCACCTTCGACATTCTCACCCTGAATATCTCCGTCATCCGATCTGCACGTGAGGTTTGCTCTGTGTGGCAGCATGATTTCCGTCTCAACCTTCACTCTGGGGTAATCCCTGAAACCGAAGATAACGACCGACGTCTTCGGGTACGCCACTTGGATACGAATCGTATTTCCGTTTCGAGATATTTCAACTTTTGTTTTTGCCAAAAGGTCAGCCGCCCTTTTTTCGTTCTTTTCTTTGGCAGTTTTTTCCACACGGATCTGCACGACGTTTTTATCCCAAGTGCTGAACTTAAGGTTACCGTCTCCTTCTTTGAATTCCAGGAAAACCGGGATTGAATCATCGATCGTGTAGCTTTTTTCAATTGTTTCTGTTTTGGTTTCCCCCGATAAAGCAAAAGGTGCAAAAAGGACAAACAAGATTACTATTCCCCAAATAGCGGATTTCGTCATAGTCAACCTCCACTCTGTCTACGAATAGTACTACCGAATAGTTCCCCGGTCTACATTTTTCTGCTGGACATTATGCCGGTGGGTGGGATGGATCTTCGGCTTAAAGAAGCAATGAAAGGCGTCACTATCATTAGAACTGGAAGCATCGAGGAAACGCTGCTGCTTCCAGCCGCCTTTTTTGGCTTGACTTTAAAAGGTTATTGCTTTATAAATTTATTTTCGGCCATATCCTTCTGCATTTAGGATTCGACTCGACGTTTTAAGGAGGTCAAGATGTCTCGAAAATGGATGAATACCTCTCTCATCTTAATCTTAGCGCTGGCTCTTATTTTCGTTTCGACGAGTTGTGAAAAGCTCAGCTACGGCAAATTACGAGCTAACTACCACTTCTCTAAGGCGAACAATCACTTTAGAGACAGTCATTTCCGAGATGCCATAGAGGAATATGAACTTGCTTTGCAATACAATCCCGATCTTCTGGATGCTTACAGATTTTTAGGAGAAAGCTACAAGAGTTTGTACAAACCAGCTGTGGAGACGGAAAGGAACAAAGAAGTTGAACAGAAAGCTTTGGAGGCCCTCAACAAAGCCTACGAAGTCAGCCCCACGAACAAAGCGGTGATATATTCCCTTGGAGACATGTATGATAAAATCAGAGATTTTGAAAAAGCTGAAGCACTCTACTTGAAAATCCTTGAGATGGAACCCACCAATATGGGCAACTACTATGTCGTTGCAGAATTTTACAAAAGATATGCCGGTGGAGAAGAAGAAGACAAAGAAGCGGATCAGAGCGTGAAAACTCCTTTCGAAAAAGCTGAAGAAATGTACCTCCGCCGGATTGAAACCGACCCGGATAACGAACAGGGATACGCCTATATCGCCCAGTTCTATGAAGGGATCACACCGATTCCCGAGTTCGATTTAGCCAACGAGTTCCACGAGAGGCGGATTTCGATCAATCCCGAGAGCGCTGAGGCTTGGCTCGCCAAGGGAGTCAATCGCTGGTCCAAAGCATACCGGATTCCTACCCTGCCCAAGAGTGAGAGGATCAATCTAGCCAAGGACAGTGAGACAGCATTGCTTAAAGCGAGCGAATTGGATCCTACTTACCCTGAGCCTTATTCCTGGCTGAGTGTTCTTTACAAAAGCGTCCTGACCAAACTTTCCCCAGAGAGAGCAAAAAGATATGAAGAGGACGCGGATCGTTATCTTGAAAAGTTCCAGGAAGCAAGGAAGAGACAGGCCGAGAGAAAGAAACTCGAAGAGGAACTGGGTAAGATCGGATAAAATCGAAGCTTAGCTGCCCTAGTACATCACGACACAACTCCCCATGATAGGAGTGTCCGCAACGGAATATGTTTATTCCTCTCAAAGATGAGAACCCCACGTCTCGTTTTCCCTTTGTGACGGTTGCGTTTGTCGCCCTGAACATTCTGGTTTTTTTGTACCAGTTGGCTTCACCTGAGGGTGTGCAGTATTTTGTTTATCGCATGGGGGCGGTTCCCTACGAGATCACGCATTTTACTTCCATCGAGCTTCTCGGCATCCAAAGGTTGTCTCCACCTCTGACTTTATTCACAGCCATGTTCCTCCATGGAGGTATTCTCCATCTTCTGGGGAATATGCTTTACCTGTGGATATTCGGAAACAATGTTGAAGATCATCTCGGATCTCTGCGCTTTATCCTTTTTTACTTTCTCTCGGGTTTGGGCGCAAGCTTTGCCCACATCATCTTCAATCCCAACTCACAAGTGCCGATGATCGGAGCCAGCGGGGCTATTGCCGGTGTACTTGGGGCCTATCTCGTTCTTTATCCAAGAGCGAATGTCAAGACAGTGGTTTTCCTCTTTTTCTTCATCCGGATAGTCCCCATTCCCGCGGCACTCGTTCTGGGGCTCTGGTTTATCCTGCAGATGCTGAATATAGGGATGGGAGGGGGCGTGGCCTGGTTTGCTCACATAGGAGGATTTTTAATCGGAATTGTTCTCATCCGGGTTCTTGCTGGACGGAGGGGGCGGCCTAGGGCCTTCTGACGGTGACTCGCACCGCTTCCTTAATTATCGGTTCAATAATGGAAGCGAAAAAGCATACACCAGGGAGCAGAGGTTGACAATTGTCTTTATTTTTAGTATTTTATCCGATTGCTAACCCGGATGATCCGGGTTAACTCTTTTGAGGTTGAATCTGAGGTCTTTTGGAATGAAAACATACGTACCACAAAAAAAAGATATCGAACAGAAATGGTGGTTGATCAATGCTGAAGGAAGGATACTCGGACGGCTTGCTACGGAAATCGCCGTTCTTCTCCAGGGAAAGAAAAATCCGGGATTTGTTCGGTTCATGGACAACGGAGATTTTGTCATTGTCATCAACGCAGAGAAAGTGAAGGTCACCGGGAAAAAAACAGAGCAGAAGAAATACTATGCTCATTCAAGCCACCCTGGAGGTCTGAGAGTAAAAACTCTGAAGGAGCTGTTGGAAACGAAACCCGAGGAAGTTATACGAAAAGCTGTCCAAGGGATGATTCCAAAAAATAAGCTCGGTCGGGCCATATTCAAGAAATTGAAGGTATACCAAGGATCCCAACATCCGCATGAAGCTCAAAAACCACAGGAATATCAGTTCTAGGAGGAAGTGTTGAGCCTAATACAGTATTACGGAACAGGTAAACGTAAGACGGCAATCGCACGGGTCTTTCTCAGACCGGGCAAGGGTGATATCACCTTGTTTGTCAAGAAACGGCCGCGTCCATTTGGCGAGTTTTTTGCTCTTAACACCCATCAACATATCATCAAGCAGCCTCTCCATCTGACTGAGACGGAGAACAAATTTGATATGTTCATTCGCGTGGATGGTGGGGGCTTGAACGCTCAGGCAGAGGCGATTCGCCTGGGAATTTCCAGGGCATTGATTGAATTCAATAAGGAACTCAGGCCTACTCTCAAACAGGCAGGATTGCTCACACGTGATGCTCGGATCAAGGAACGCAAAAAATACGGACTTTTGGGAGCTCGCAAGGCACCTCAATACCACAAGAGATAAAGGGAGGGCGACAGTTGATATCGGTAACTATGAAGGAACTATTGGAAGCTGGCGTTCACTTCGGACACCAGACCAAGCGGTGGAACCCAAAGATGAGGGAATACATCTTTGGCCAGAGGAACGGGATTTACATCATTGATTTGCAGAAAACCATAAAGATTTTCAAGGAGGCTCTTCAATACGTCGAAAGTGTTGTAGAAAGTGGGAAAAACATCCTCATGGTCGGAACGAAAAAGCAGGCTCAGGATATTATACGCGACTATGCTTTGAAGTGTGAATCGAATTACGTGAATCAACGCTGGTTGGGGGGATTGTTGACGAATTTCGATGTCATTAGAGGCAGCGTTGATAAATTGATCGAGCTGGAAGAAATGAAAGCGGATGGACGGTGGGACCTTTTGTCAAAAAAAGAACAGTCTAAGCTGGAGAAAGTCTACAGAAAGCTCTCAAAGAACCTCGGTGGCATCAAGGATATGCAGGAGCTTCCTGGAGCTCTATTTGTGATAGATTCGACAAAAGAGGAAATTGCGATCCTGGAAGCCTTAAAACTCAAGATTCCAGTCGTGGCCGTGGTCGATACCAACGGAGACCCTGAGAATATCACTTATCCGATTCCAGGAAACGATGACGCTGTTCGAGCCATCGAACTCTTCACATCGAAGATTTCGGATACGATTGCTGAGGGCAAAAAAAAGAAATTGGAGAACGAGCTGCTTGAAGCCAAGACCGAAGAAGAAGTTTTGGTAGAGACGGAAGCGGTTCTTCCTGCAGAAGATGCAGTGCCTGTTGAGGAACCCGTTGCCGCAGAAGAAGAACGGCCCGCCTCCCCGGAATCGGAACCGAAAGAACCTGACACGGCGGAATAAAGAAGGAGTTATTGATGGAAGTAACAGCTGCCTTAGTCAAAGAATTGCGTGATCGTACAGGAATAGGCATGATGGAGTGCAAATCAGCACTTCAGGAAACGAACGGAAATATCGATGAAGCCATAACTGTTCTTCGTAAGAAAGGATTTGCAAGGGCTAAAGATAAAATGACCCGGGAGGCCAAAGACGGTCTGGTCGGATCTTATATTCATCTTGAAGGCAAGATCGGTGTTCTTGTGGAAATGAACTGCGAATCGGATTTTGTTGCTCGGAATGATGAATTCAAAAGTCTTCTAAAGAACGTATGCCTCCATATTGCGGCTTTTAGTCCCCAGTATGTATCATCGAAGGAAATCCCCCAGGATGTCCTGGATCAAGAAAAAGAAATCATTCGCGATCAATTCAAAGGATCCAATAAACCCCCTGAGATAATCGAGAAGATCGTCGAGGGGAAGCTGAATAAGTTTTTTGAAGAAGTCTGCTTGATGGACCAGGCTTTTGTTAAGGATGACAAAACCACGGTTGGAAAGATCGTTGCTTCATACATCGCCAAGTTTGGGGAGAACATACAAATTAACAGGTTTGCCCGGTTCGAGATCGGCAAATCATAAGTTTGAACATGGCTCAGGACAATCCTGTCTATAACAGAATTCTACTGAAATTATCCGGGGAATCCCTCCAAGGACAGTTTGACTACGGAATTAGTGTTGAATCCACTAAGGCCATCGCCCGGGAGATCAAAGAAATCCGCAACCTGAAGGTCCAAATAGGCATCATGATCGGCGGCGGGAATATTTTCCGTGGAATACGAGGAGCGGAAGCCGGCATGGACAGGGCTTCTGCGGACTACATGGGTTTGTTGGCAACCATGATCAACGGTATTGCTCTTCAGGATGCTTTGGAAAAAGAGGGGGTTGAAACCAGGCACATCTCCGCTATAGAAATCAAAGGGGTTGCCGAAGCCTTCTCCAGGAGAAATGCGGCTTTTTATCTGGATAACGGAAACATTCTCATTTTTAGTGCCGGCACAGGCAATCCCTATTTCACAACGGATACAGCGGCGGCCTTGCGGGCTTTGGAGATCGGCGCGGAAGTAATCTTGAAGGCGACAAAAGTGGATGGCGTCTATTCGGCCGATCCCCTTAAGGACGAAAAAGCCAAAAAGTTTGATTCCATAAAATACTTGGATGTTCTCAAAAGAGGGCTCAAGGTAATGGATGCAACGGCTATTTCCCTTTGTCAGGACAACAGTTTGCCGATAATCGTCTTCAACATCAAGAAGAAGGGAAATATCAAAAAGGCTGTGCTGGGACACAAAGTCGGCACTTTGATCAATTGAGCGGGATTGTCCGCAAACTGCAGCTGAGGCTTTGTTGGTTAGGTGACCGGAAGGCAAAAGCAGCCGGAACTCCTGCGGGGAAATTCTCGTGGAGCAAAAAACCGGTGGTTTTGATATTACCTCAGGTAACGAAGGAAGAGCATTATGGTCAAAGAAGTCTTGAAGGAGCTTGAGAAAAAATTGAAAGTTTCGGTTGAACATTTCCGAAAGGATTTGACGAAGCTTCGGACCGGCAGGGCGAACATAAGCATTTTTGAAGACATTAAGGTGGATTATTACGGAACGCTCTCTCCAGTCAACCAGGTGGCGACGTTGACGGTTCCCGATCCTACTCTCATCAAGATTCAACCCTGGGATCCCACTCTGTTGGAGTCTATCGACAAAGCGATTCGAGCTGCTGATTTGGGTCTCAACCCCATCAACGATGGGAAAGTGCTCAAAGTCCCTATTCCTCCATTAGATGAAGAAAGAAGAAAAGAAATCGCCAAGCACATCAGAGGTATGATGGAGGAGGAGAAAACGGCGCTGCGCATCATGCGCCGAGAAGCCAAAGAAATGATTGAAGAGTTGGAAAAGGAAAAAGAGATAACCGAGGATGACAAATTTTGGGGGTACGACAAGCTTCAAGAGATTATGGAAAGCAACACAAAAAGGATTGAGGAGCTTGCATTAGCGAAAGAGACGGAGATCCTCGAACTCTGATTCTTCGGTTTTTTTGTAAGAACAGGCGATTCATTTTTCGGTCTCCCTCATCGCGTGACGGGGGGATACCTTTACGATTTCAGGAACAGTTCTATTTCCCCCTTTTTGAGCCCATGTTGACGGCTGCAAAACAAATCTGTTGGGTTGTGTAAACCTGCCCGTGTCGTTTTAGGTTGACGGAGTTACTTGAACCGGGCTGGATCGCGTACCGAATTTGGTGCGGATGACAGATCCCCAACCGAGGAAACTGAGTACGAGATAGAACAAAGTCCCAAAGATCGGGATGAATCCAATAAAGCTCACCAAAATAAATCCCAGAATGACGGATCCTATCGTCGATGGATTCTTGCTTCCGAATGCCCTGCCGAGACTTTCGCCGAAGAAACAGAACACCGTCACGCGGCCGAATATCTTTATGATGATGCCCAGAATCACAAGCGCAATGAGGATGGGGATTCCGATCAGTATCAAAGAAAGGAGGCCTGCGAAGATACAAAGCGCCGTGTAAACAATGATGCTGAGAAGGCCCACGCCGAAAACCGGCCAAAAGGCCGTTCTTATTTGTGATGAGGCATAGGCGATTTGACGCGGAACGATTGCAGCCATAAGAATAGCCAGAAGGAACCATATCAGAGTTGAAATGAGTTTCAGAACCAAGAGGAAGGGGATGAGGCGCATTCCTAAAACACCGCCCAAGCCTTCGCCTAAGAATTTGCGCACGTCTTCGGGTGTTTCGAATCCGAATTGGACGGTATCACCGCCGATGGTGCTCCCGTACTCTTTTTTGAGAAGGCCTCCGATGACGACGATATCTTCGCTGACTCTTGCCGTCGATTCGAGAATGATGTCGGCGCCGAAGCCCACAACAGTTCCATCGACTTCGCCCTCGATTATGATCTTGCCCCCAAAGGCGATAGCTGTTTCCGTGACACGTCCTTTGATAAGAATCTCGCCTCCGAAACTGATCACGTTGTCCTCGACTTCGCCTTTTTCGACGACGATATCTTTTTGAAAGATTAAACCCTGAGCACTCAGAGGGATGAATCCAGACATGAAGAAGAGAATCATCAGAGAAAGGATTGCCTTGTTTTTCATGTTTTCTCTCCGGTCCAAATTTTTCTCCTCAACCCAAAATATGCCGCAAACGACATGAGGATGGTGAGGGCGATGAGGGTGACTTGAACTTCGATTCCAACGACCGATGTTATGCTCGTCAGTGTCGTGTAGATATAGCCTGAGAGTTTAGGGATGAGATCGAATACAAGCGATATGATTTTGATCGTTTTAACGAAAAACACGGACAGGTTGCTGATAAAAGTCCAAAGGCTCCGGTTCAACTGGATGAATAATTCCGACAGGCTGAAGCCTGACTGAAGGAAAGCCGCCAAGAAAATGGCAATGACCAAAGAAAAACCCGTGGCAAGCCCGGCGATCCAGACACGGACGGAAGACTTCGCAGTAAAAATCCTGGCCATAACCTGTTGAGCAAAATCCGGCGGCACTTGAAGCAGAGGAAGACTTTCGACCGCTTCCATAAAAACCGTCCTCTCCTTGAGTCCTATTCGGCATTTCTGGCAGGACGCGATATGGGAACTGATTCGGTTCATTTCTTCGGGAGGGAGATCCTTCTCGAGATAGAGATAGATCTGATCAGGAGTTAAGCAATTCATACGGCTGCCTCCAAGTGTTTTCGGATCATTTCTTTTGCTTGAAAGACTTTGTTTTTTATAGTGCCCACAGGCAGGCCTTTGATTTCGGCTATCTCTTCATAACTGAATTCATTGATGTGGCGCCAAACGAAAAGTTCTCTGAGCGAGGGTTGGATCTTCTCCAACGCCCTTTCGATTTTTTCCCGGATTTCGCTGAGTTCGAATTTTTTGACGACTGAAGGCTCGTTGGCCGGAATCTGCACGCTTGGTCTGTAATTATCCTCATCTTTGCTGGTATCGATTGAGTGTGCGTCGATTTTTTTCTTTCTCCAGTAATCAATCGTGTAATTTGATGCGATCTTGAACAGCCAAGTGCTGAATTTATGTTCGGGCTGGTAGGTGTGCAGCGAAGCGTAGGTTTTGATAAAGACATCCTGGGTGAGATCGAGGGCCAGTTCCCGCTCTCGCACCATACGTCCGATGTAGTTCAGAAGCGGTGTCTGGTACTTTTTAATGATCATCTCAAATGCCTCTTTTTCACCTTCAAGGGTTCTCCGAACTAAATCTTTATCTTCATACATGGAGGACTTCCAGCCCTCAAGGAATTATACGCATTCCGGGCGAAAAGGTTTTTATTGACGTCCTTTCTCTCTATTTTCAATAATTTCCGTTCCAGGGGGGATTTTAATATCGAATGTGTCAGTGGCCAGGGATATGTTCGTTTTGAATTTTTTAAAGTGAAACTCTGTTTTGTTACCCGTCCAATCGAATGAGATAATTTTGAGAATGAGCCAGTTCTTTTCGTCGATTTCGAGAAGCAGGAAAGAATCGGCGAATTCCTCGTCTTTGGGTGTCAACTTGATTTGTTTTGAATATTCATTTTCTGTGGGGAATGGACTGTAATCCACATCGTATGTGTCCAAAAGCTTCATCTGTCCCGAGAGGAGTGCGATGATTTCCGTGTTTTCCCCCTCCTCTGCGATACTGTATTTGATGAGCTGTTCTTCCTCTTTGTTGTAATCCCAAAAGATCCCGTCTTTTATGAGAAAGACCTTTTCCTCCGGGTCTTGGTATTCCCACTTCATCATCCCGGGGTTTTTGAAATAAAGTTTTCCCCTTTCGTGAAGCGGTACGGAGATAGTCGAGGAATAATAGAACTGTTCAAACTCGGCTTGGAAAGTTTCAAAGGAATGCAGCTTTCTCTCGACGCGAAGGGCGATGTCTTCTGCAGTCTGGCCGAGAGTCCATACGGAAAGGATCAGCATGCCAATCAGTGCGTTCATTCACCGGATTATAGCACAGATCGAATTCCGGTGAAAATTCTGGATTGTTCAT
>JAFGNQ010000421.1 GCA_016926925.1 Candidatus Aminicenantota bacterium | reverse complement strand
GCGATTCAAAAGGTTCAGCTACATTGAAAAAGCGGAATATTGGGCGCTCCTCTGGGGAACTGTGGTCATGATTATAAGCGGTATTCTGCTTTGGTTTGACAACTATATCGTCAAATTTTTGCCCAAGGGTATTCTGGATGTCGCTTTAGTGATTCATTACTACGAGGCGATTCTTGCCTCACTGGCTATTGCCATCTGGCATCTCTATTCGACGGTTTTTAACCCTCAGGTTTACCCCATGAATCCATCCTGGCTCTCCGGTAAAATGCCCCGGGATATGTACAACCACGAACATCCCGATTCCCCGTTGGAAGATTCAGAAGGCGAATAGAAGGTGCTATTCTTTCTCTGGTATGGGATGCTTGACTTTTTCCCAGGAAGAGGCGAAGTCGAAGGGCTTATCATGAGCGCTTGCATGACAAGTCAGGCACTGTGCTTTAATGACGTCTGTCGAGCCGTAATCTACCAACCCATTTTTTACTGATTCGGCATGGTCCTTCATCACGCTCATTTTTTTGTAAGCGCTTCCCGGACCGTGGCAGGCTTCACATGTAACGCCTTCGCTTTTTAATTCAGGAGCCTTTTCAAACAGAGGGGCATGGCATTTCAAGCATTTAGGGTTGTCGATGGCATCTGCGGCAAGAGCTTTGCCTTCCTCGGTGGATAGGGCGGCTATGGATTTGGAATGCTTTCGTGATTCCCACAAGGGATACTGTTGGCCTTGCTTCTCGGATTTGTGACACATTTTGCATTTGGCAGCGCCCACGTAGGTAAAGTCTTGACTCATTAAGCTTACAGCAAAAATCAAGGTTACTGCCAGAACGGTTGTAACTGCTATCTTTTTCATAAATACCTCCAGTATTTCACCTCTTTTTCTAAAGAAGTATATTAATTGATTTGCTTTTTTGTGTCAATATTTTATCGGTTCTATCGATTCTATTGGATTTATTAAGCATAGCCTTTCCTAACCGTCTCAAATAAAACCGGCTTGTCATTTTTTTCTCAAACTCTGGATCTATCATTTTCCGTGACAGTAGAAGCAAAGCTCGGATCCCTCCAACGGGAGGCGCAGCAGCTTTGTCAGGTTGTATGTGTTGTGGGCATCATGGCAGGACGCACATTCGATTTTGCCGTCGAAGAACGGAAGAAACGGCTTGGTAATTTGACCGCCATGAACAAAATGACATTTTCCGCACGAGCCTGCTGGGGGAGCTGTTTGATGCTCCCAGTCAATGCTGATGGGGTGGTCGTCGGATAAGTCGGTCGCAAGATTGAATTCTCCGTTGATGAATGTTGATCCGGAATTTCCCCCGAAACTATCCACCGCCACTGTCCCGTCATGACAGGATAAACACAATTTGGAAACGCCCTGAGGCTGGCCGGCCTCGACATCCATAGTCGGGCTGGTATAGGGTGTGAACGTGGCTGATGTCACCTCATGATTCCAAAGGGGTGCCCCTTGAACCGTAGAGTTGGCGTTGTGGGGAGTGTGACAGGGCAAACAAATCTCATTCGACCAGCTCTGTGAGGAGAAATCATGCGCGGAACCCGAGATCTGACCGAAGGCGCCGGATGTGCACATGATAAGGCACAGCACTATCCGGCTTTTTTGCTTTATCTGCATTCCTGCCATAATTCTCCAGCGTGAGTCCTAAAATAGATGGGATCTCTTCCTCTGTCAATCCGCATTTAGTTGTATTTTTGGGTTGAAATTGCTAGAAAACATGATACAACTTAAGTTGTAGTTATTATCAGGAGGTATTGGGAATCTCAAGGAGATACCTCACGTGTCGGCAAAGCGGTGGGATGTCGAATAAGAGTTTTGAACTGTTATGTTTTGATGTTTGGATAATAGAATAACTATTCTAAGGTTTTACTCTCTAAGGCCTTTAAAATTGCTTTGGACCTGCTGGTCACTCCGACTTTTTTGTAAATGCGATTGATATGGGTTTTGACGGTTGGCTCACTGATGGTCAGCGTTTTGGCGATCTCTTTGTTTTTTAACCCCATAACGATTGCTCTCAGAATTTCTTTCTCTCTGTCCGTCAATCCGAATTTCTCATCGTCTGCGATCTTTTGCGGCAGCAGTGCGGGCCTTTCATTGATCAACGCCTGCAGAGACATGCTCGTCAGCTGCCGGCTTGCCCATATTTGACCCTTCTTGATCAAATGCATGGCTTTTTCAATATTCTCTGTATCCGAGTTGACGGCACAAAACCCTTTAGCACCTTGTTTGATGAGGTGAACCTTCTCATCATCCGTAAGGCTTTCATTGATGATGACCGGTTTTACTGACGGAATGAGGCCGGGGAGCTCTGATATGAATTCTGCCGTATCGGTCTCTTTACCGCTTATGGAATCCGGACAAATGAGCGCGATGTCGATTTTCTGTGCGAGTTTGTTCCTTTTCAGTTCCTTGACGGACGGGAACGTCTTCAGCAGTTTCAGGTCCGGATTCGCGTTTGCAATGCTCTCGAGCCGATCTTTGATATGGGCGTGGCTGCAAATCAATATAAGCTTAATGCAGTTTTCATCCTCGTCGAGTTCCCCGCTGGCTATCATTTCTTTTCTGCGTTCCTGCAGGGCTTTGTGGATGATTTGTATGATTTTTTTATTCGAGGTTCCTTTGGAGATGTAATCGAAGACTCCGGATTTCATCGATTCCACTGCTATCTCGTATGAGGGAAACCCGGTCAGGATAATGACCTTGATGTTCTTGTCTTCCTCTCTGAGCTTTTTCGATGTGGATATCCCGTCCTCGCCGTTCAATCTATAATCCACCAAAGCTATGCTGATGGGGACGTCTTTTACAATTTTTAAGGCATCACGCACGTTCGATGCTATGTGCGGCGTGAAGCCTTCGCTTTTGAGCCAGATCTTCAGGCTTTTTAAGACGTCCTTGTCATCATCTACTATCAGGATGGAGGCAAACTGTTTTTCGCCGATTTTTGTCCCTCCATGATTGGGATTTTCACGATAAAATGGGCTCCGTTTTTATAATCCCCATCGAAGAGGATTTCACCTTTGTGGGTTTGAATGATCTGATAGGATATATACAGACCCAGGCCGGTGCCCTGTGCTTTAGTCGTGAGAAAAGGCTCGAATATGTTATCCTTGATCTCTGGAGACACTCCCGAGCCGTTATCGTAGAAATGGATTGCCAGATAATCGTCTTGATCGGCTGCGGATATTTCCACCCGGATTTTCCCCTTTTTGTCTTTCACCGCATCGACGCTGTTCAGCATGAGGTTGATGAAAACCTGTTTCAATTTTCCCTTGGAGCCGAAAACAGTGAAATGGTTGTCCGTACTCCGGATGATCTCCACGTGATTGAGCTTATCGCTCCATTCCAGCATTTCGATCGATTGCTGTAGAGTTTCATTCAGGTCGACTTCGGTGAATTCTCCTTTTTCCAATCTGTGGAAGTCTAGAAACCCGGAAAGAATAGTGCGGATCCGTTTGATCTCGGATTCGGATATATCAAAAGCGTCCCGTACATATTCGGTATCGCCTTGACAGTGCTTTTTCAAAACTTCGAAGCAATTGCTTAAGGCAAGAATGGGGTTGTTGATCTCATGAGCGATACTCGAGGAGAGTCGTCCTATTGAAATGAGTTTTTCGTTTGTGATCATCTGATTTTCTATGCTCTCTCTTTTTATCCTCTCCTCCTCCAAAATATTCAACGTGTTGTTGATTCCGATGATAAGAGAGGATATCTCGTCCCTGTTGCTGTCTTCCGCAATTCTCACCGAGAGGTCTTTCAATCCCTCGATGTTTTCCATTTCTTTAGAAATTTTGACGACCCGCTTGAGGATGAATTTATCGAACAGCCTGTAGAGAATGATACCCAGAACGAACATGGCCAGCAGCATAGAGAAGATGAAGTAAAGGATGTGGCTTTGTAAGGATGGTATGATGTGCTGTTCCTTGAGGATGGTGTAGACCGTAAGATTGAAAATGAAGTGTGTGAGTAGGGCCAGGCCAAATATAGATACGCTTATGACGATGACGATCCTTTTTTTCAGGCTCATAAAAAACTTTTGATCCTTTATTTATTCAATTCTTAAGGCAGCAATTTCTGCTGAAAAAGACTTTAACTTTAAGATAAGAGGCGGAAAAATTCAAGTTGATATTTATATCTTCAAATAAATCCGTTGCCTGACTGACGGAATTGTTTGGGCATGGATACAGGGTTGTAGAGAAGATAAGCTGTCTTTCCCGCTATTCAACCGTAACTGCGGCCTCTTCGATTATCAGGGAATAGAAGTATCCGGCGCCGAAGTCTTTATCGACTGCCAATTTGCCGGAGACCAATATTAAATCGCCGGGCTTTGCCTCTTTTGTGGTGGTCACGGTCAGGTCATCCGTGCCCTCCTGACCGGTTCCGTCGTGGATGTGAATCCAGTTCCGGCCCATAATTTTCGCCGTGAATTTAACCACCCTGCCCCGTACTTTTACGGTGCATCCTTTCAATGCATCTTTCATCGCATAGCATTCGGCGATGGTGAGGCCGCCCGCTGCTTTCTCGACGGAACCCGGTTCGACGGATATCTCCATTCGGGACTTCCGGATGGGGGTGTGGCCTTTGGGGAGCTCCACGGCTTTGTCCGATGTGACCGGATGATTTTCCACTTTGACGACATTGATAAAATAAATGAATGCGAACGTTCTGTTCAGAGTCTTGCTGGTAAAGTTTTTCATGGGCAGAGCAGCCCTGAACTCGATGTCGTCTCCGACCGCCACCACAAATTCCGGTGCGGCCGCCCAGAACGTTTGGCCGCTTTCCTCGAATTCAATGTAGGTGTATCCGCCGGAATCCATGGTCTGCAGCACCTTGCCTCTGTGAACGGTC
>JAFGNQ010000070.1 GCA_016926925.1 Candidatus Aminicenantota bacterium | reverse complement strand
CGCTGATATAACAGATACTGTACGATAGCGGACAGTTACCTCAGATAAAATATGAACTGTCGTCCATAAGAAATAAAAAGCAATCTCTACAGGAATACACGGAGAATATGGATAATGCCTTTTATCAGGCATATGGCATAAATTTTGCAGAACAAGACCTCAAGGAAAAAAGCAATGAAAAAAAAGAAAGGTAAGATTCTGATAGTTGATGATGATGAAGACATCCTTCAAGCCGCCAGGCTGTTTCTTAAACAATACGCCGCAGAAGTGCATACGGAAAAATCCCCCAACTCCTTACCGACCCTTCTAAAAAATGAGACCTACGATGTCGTCTTTCTGGATATGAATTTCGCTACGGGGGCGACGAACGGCACCGAAGGATTTTACTGGCTCGATAAGATTCTCGAAGCAGATCCTTCCGCCATCGTTGTGCTCATCACTGCTTTCGGTGACGTGGGGATGGCCGTAAAAGCCATAAAAGAAGGAGCTACGGATTTTATTCTTAAGCCCTGGCAGAACGAGCAGTTCCTGGCCACATTCAATACTGCCATCAATCTTCGTCTCTCAAGAAACGAAGCCGAAAACCTGAGATCGCGCCAAAAACAATTGAGCGCGGATCTTGACCAGCCTTTCCATGACTTTATCGGCAACAGCAGGGCGATCCATGATGTCTTCGCCACCATCACTAAAGTCGCACAAACGGATGCTAATGTGCTGATCCTGGGAGAAAACGGAACAGGAAAAGAACTTGTGGCCAGAGCCCTTCACCGTCAGTCTCCACGGGCGGATGAGGTGTTCATTTCCGTCGACATGGGAGCGTTGAGTGAAACGCTTTTTGAGAGCGAGCTCTTCGGGCACGTCAAGGGTGCATTTACAGATGCCAAAGATAACAGGGCCGGCCGATTTGAAGTCGCTTCGGGAGGAACCCTTTTTCTTGACGAAATCGGCAACCTTCCGCTGACCCTGCAGGCAAAGCTTCTAGGTGTCATCGAGACGCGGACCGTAACCCGGCTCGGGTCAAACAAAATTCTTCCCATTGATGTCCGCCTTATCTGTGCAACCAATTTGCCCATCCATGAGATGGTCGCTGCCAACAAATTCCGACAGGACCTTCTCTATCGAATCAATACGGTGGAAATTCAAATCCCGCCGCTTCGCGATAGGAACGAAGACGTCATGCTTTTGGTCGATCATTTTTTAAAGATTTACTCAAAGAAATACAGCAAGCCACAAAAAAGAACCAGTGCAGGAACACTGAAAAAGCTGGAAAAGTATCACTGGCCGGGCAATATTCGCGAACTTCAGCACGCCATTGAAAGGGCTGTCATCATGAGTGACTCATCCGTCCTTCAGCCGACGGATTTCCTCTTTCCGTCATCTGAAGCAAAAGGCGAGGGCATTCTGCTTGATACCTACAACCTGGAAGAAGTTGAGAAGGCGACCATCCGGCGCGCCCTCAGCAAACACGGGGGCAACATCAGTCAAGCCTCTAAGGAATTGGGACTATCCAGAACATCCCTCTATCGTCGCCTGGAAAAATATGGTCTATAAACGCTTCCGCACCCAGGTCACAGCCAGGATCTTGCTGCTCGGGATCTCTCTTGTTCTGCTATTCTATCTCATTTTCCGAACCCAACTCTTCGCCGCCCTCTTAATAACAGCAGTCCTGATTCTTTATCAGGTCTATGCATTGATTCGCTACACGGAGACAACGAACAGAGATCTCTCGCGCTTTTTCCAATCCATCAAATACGCAGATTTTTCCCAAACATTCAAAGATGACGGACGGGGCTCGACTTTTTCAGAATTGAGAAATGCCTTCAATGATGTCTGTGATGCATTCCGTAAAGCGCGCTCGGAAAAAGAAGAACACTATCACTATCTCCAAACCGTGGTCCAACACATAGGAGTCGGGCTTATAGCCTTCCAGAAAAACGGAGATGTCGAACTCATCAACACCGCCGCCAAACGGCTTCTCAATGTCCCGCGCTTAAAAAACCTCAAATTTCTCGAGCCCTTCAGCAAGCCACTCGTTGACAGGTTTCTTCAGCTCGGACCTAAAGAAAGAGCTCTCGTCAAAGTCGAAGACAAAGGAGAGTCGCTGCATTTAGCACTCTATGCCACGGAATTCAAGCTTGGAGGGCAGGCGATCTCTCTTGTTTCCATCCAGAATATACACAGTGAGCTCGAAAAAACCGAAATTGAAGCCTGGCAGAAACTCATCCGAGTCCTCACCCATGAAATCATGAACTCCATCACTCCGATTTCCTCTCTGGCCTCGACCATGAAAGAGCTGCTCATTGAAAACTTCCCCGCTGCGCAAACTCTGAATGAATCGGAAAAAGAAACTCTGGATGACATGCGGCAAGCCGTGAGTACGATTCAAAAAAGAAGCCAGGGATTGCTCCACTTCGTCGACGCCTACCGGAACCTTACACTCATTCCTAAGCCGAGTTTTCAGATATTTCCTGTACAAGAACTCTTCGACCGAGTTGAAAAGCTCATGCAGGCCAACATCAAGGACAAAAGAATCGATTTCGCAGCCGGAGTGGAACCCAATACGCTCGAGCTCACCGCAGATCCGGAACTCATCGAACAGGTTCTCATAAATCTTCTTTTGAACGCACTTCAGGCTTTGGAAAACCAGGATGATGCCAAAATTCTGCTCAGGGCTCATCTGGATGACCGCGGACGCATCATCATGCAAATTTCAGATAACGGACCAGGGATTTCCGGTGATAACCTGGAAAAAATTTTCATTCCATTTTTCTCGACGAAAGCAGGCGGTTCGGGAATCGGGCTGAGCCTTTCGCGCCAGATTATGGGACTGCACAACGGATCGATCAACGTCTATTCGAAACCCGGCACTCAGACGACCTTCACCTTGAGATTCTAGCCGTAAAGCAGTTTCGGCTTCCGCTCAAGAAGAAGTGCCGATCATGAGAGGACGAATTCTTCCAGATAGCGGGGGATGCGTACATTCCAGCTATACTGAGTTCGAATCCTCTTCGCCAAGGCGGCAGCGGCTTTTTTTTCTCCGTGGGTTAGAAACACGTTTCTGGGCGGGGATTTGATGTGACTCAGCCACCTGATCAACGTGGCGTTATCTGCATGAGCGGAAAAGCCGTAGATCCGCTCGATTCGAGCCCGGACAGGATACATTTGGCCGTGGATTCGGACTTCTTTTTTCCCGTCCACAATATGCCTCCCCAAAGTTCCGTTTGCCTGATACCCTACGAAGAGTATGGTGGACTCCGGTCTGTGGATATTCTGAACGAGGTGATGTTTGATCCGACCTCCCGTGCACATTCCTGATCCGGCCATGACAATGCAGGAGCCCCTGATCGAATTGATCGCTTTGGACTGTTCCACGGATTGGACAAGCCTCAATCCGGGAAAGCCGAACGGCGATTTGCCTTCTGCGAACAAAGATTGGGTTTCTCGATCCAGAACATCTTTGTGTCTCAGGAACACATGCGTGATATCTACCGCCATCGGGCTGTCTAGAAAGACCATAAGGAAAGGAATGAGATCTTTTCTTTCCAACTGACTCAAACAATACAGAACTTCCTGAGCGCGTTCGATGGCAAACGTAGGAATGATGACATTCCCTCCGGCAGAGACCGTCTCTGTAATGACACTCCTCATCAGGACTTCCGTGCTGTCATAGTCCTCATGTCTTCGGTCTCCGTAGGTCGATTCCATGACGAGATAATCTGCCTGTTCAAAGACAGAGGGATCGCGGATCAAAGGTTTGTCCCACTGCCCTATGTCACCAGAAAAAACAAGCGTTCTTTGTTCTCCTTTTTCCTCGACAATAAATTCAACCATAGCTGAGCCGAGGATATGGCCGGCATCATGCAAACGGAGGCCAACGGAGGCATTGAGACGGTGGAGCTTGCCGTAGGCAACATCTTGGATTTGCGGGAGCGATTTTTGGGCATCCTCAAGTGTGAAAAGCGGGACCTCGGGATAAGGGCCTTTTCGTCCTTCCTTTTTGTGCCTTTTCTTTTTGTAAGCAGCGTCTTCTTCGTGTATTCTGGCTGCATCGAGGAGCACAATGGGAAGCATGTCCTGTGAGGCGGATGTGGTCAAAATGTGACCGGAAAAACCCTCTCTCACAAGCTTGGGAATCAGGCCGGAATGATCCAGATGAACATGTGTGAGAACGAGAAAATCGATGCTTTCAGCAGGCACAGGAAGAGGATCCCAGTTCCTGGAGAGATAATCCCGCTCCTGGTATTGTCCGCAGTCCACGAGTATGCGTAGACCTCCAGCCTCGAGATAGGTACACGATCCGGTTACCTGTTGTGCCGCACCCAAGAATTTTAATTTCAAAGCAAATTCTCCTTCCGTGTTTGAGTATCGAAGCTCACTTCATTCCGGAAAAGAGTGTCTCGGCGATAAAGCCTGCTATCGGAGGGAAGAAAAACGTACAAGCAAGACGGATAAAAGTAAACTTCCAACCCAATATCCCAACTTCCATAGGTATACGACCGACCGCCCACAAGGACCAGGCCGTCATGAAGGCCACCATAGTACCGAATCCAGCCCCGGCTCTCAACAATCCTGCTGCAAGAGGAAGGCTCACGTAAGGACCTCCTGGCGTGATGCCTCCTGCAAGAGTGCCGACCAACAATCCTCTTATACCGGATTCGGCACCGATCCATCGTGAAATCTGGGCTTCCGGGAGCAAAACCTGCACCATTCCAGCCAGAATGAAAGCAAATATCAAAAGCGGGAGGATTTCAATCGTCATCTTAAAGGAAACTTTTAGGCCTTTGAGATGCTGTCCTTCACCCCCAAAGTATCCAAGAAGAAGAGCAACAACAGCCAGGGCCGCCATGATTACAGTAGGGATGAGCATATTCGATCTCCTTTTTTTAGCCATTGTGGGAACTTTGAGGTTGGGGGCTTGAGGTTCAGCCGGATCTTTCATTCCTCCTCCTCTGTGCAAGCCTGTCCATCCTCTTATTTTGAAAAAACTCACCACGGCCTTTAACCGAGGCAACATGCGACAATCGCGCACCTGACGCCGTCACAATATACGCCTGAACCCCGAATCAAGGCAGCCTGAGCAGGGCCTGATGAATGGGAAGGAAGGCGAAACCGACCTGAATTATAAGGACGATTGTTCTTCCCTGAAAGAAAGAAGTCAATCCTTTCCTTTCTTGGGCTTCTCTTTGTTATCCTCTTTTTTGTTTTCCTCCCAGAAAGTGAGGCAACTCGTATCACAAAAGTGGAGAACATATCCTGCCCCTTCAGTATGAACCGCGGCTGCTTTGGGGACTATTTTTTTACATACATGACAGGCGATTTTTTTATCATCATCACTCATTCGCTATCCTCTCATTGGTTTAACTATTTTTTATACCACTCCCTTTCAATTTCTGCAAGAGCATGAAATTGTTG
>JAFGNQ010000420.1 GCA_016926925.1 Candidatus Aminicenantota bacterium | reverse complement strand
TCGGGAAAGTTATGAAAATACTTGGTTTGTTCTTATGTGTTAAAACCTGTAGGACGCTTGCTTGATCTTTTTCCTGTAATCGTCGCCCTCCATCTCCACGATCTTGCACATCTCATAGAGCCTCGAGCGCAGCCGTATGCCTATTCTCTCCAAAAGAGAATCCCCTCTCCTTTTGAAGAAACTGTCTCTCGTGTCCTCTGGCTCATCTTCCTGATCGAGGTAGTTTGATGTGAAGATGGTCAGCCTCTTGTTGTTGTAGCGGTTGTTTATGATGTAAAAAACAGTCTCTTCAACCCAGGCAGTCGTTCTCTTTGCTCCCAATTCGTCCAGTACGAGAACGTCCTTATCGAATATTTGTGAGAATATATCCGTGTCTGTCAGGGGCGAGTCGGGAGAGTAGGTGCTCTGAATCTTGCGAATAAGATCACGGAAATCGATAAAATAACAAGATGCTTCCTTGACATTGACAATTTCCTGCAGAATGGAAACGGCCAAGTGCGTCTTTCCGACCCCGCAGGGACCGATAAACAAAAGGCCCACATCCTGAATGGGATAATTTTTAACAAACTGCTTAGAGATTTTTAGAGCGTTTTTGTGCGAATCGTTGTGGATCTCAAAATTTTTGAACGAGCAGTGGATATACCTCCGCGGAATGTTAGCCTGCTCCAAAAGGATGGCTTTCTGTTTCTCTATGAAACACTTGCATCGCTTAGCTACGCTTCGGCCCGATGTTTTTTCGAGTATCCACCCCGTGTTCTGACATTCAGGACAAACAGCTTTTTCCATCAATTCAAATAACCTCGCAGTTGTTGCAGCTTATGGGATTGAGACAATTTTCTCATCGCCTTTTTTTCTATCTGCCGGATTCTCTCACGAGTCAGATTAAGCTTGTCTCCGATCTCTTGAAGCGTGTGCGTCCTGTCACCCAAAAGCCCGAATCTTAATTTTAACACAAGTGCCTCTTTAGCATCCAACTCATTGAGCATGTTTCGGATTTGCTCTTGGATCGAATTTTTAACAATTTGGTATTCGACAGAGGGGGAAATGCTGTCGCTGATTCGATCCCCGACCTCCACATCGTCATCGTAGTACTTATCGCTCAGAGAAATATTTCTGCTGCTCAACAGCTCCAGGTCCTCTATCGTTTCTACGCTGGTTTTCATTCTTTTGGCAAGTTCCTGTCGATCAGGCTCTCTGTTGAGCTCCTTTTTCATCTTGGACCGGACTCTTTTCATCTCCGAAATCTGATCCGAGAGTTTTTGAGGGAGATGATAGATGCGGGAGTATCTTGAAAGTGCATGGATAACGGCTTGCCTGATCCACCAAACCGCATAGGAAATGAATTTGACATTCTTATCCGGATCAAACCTCTTGGCTGCTTCAATCAAACCCAGGTTTCCCTCATTGATAAGATCAAGGAGGCTCAGCCCCATGCCCCGGTATTTTTTGACATAAGAAACAACAAAGCGCAGGTTTGATTCGGTCAGCCTTGTCAAGGCTTCTTTATCCCCCGATGCAATGAGGCTTCCCAATTCCTTTTCTTCTCCCGGTGTCAGAAGAGGGAATTTGGAAATCTTCTGGAGATACCGTTTGAGATTTCTCGCTTCCAGAGAATCCCGGTACTTATTCGTCATTCTCCGTCCTCTGTCGCTTTTTCAATCCTGACTATCATGGCCGGCCTCATAGGAATAATGGCTCGTCGTTTCCTCTCGAATTCATCTTCCCTTCCATCAAAAAATTCTTTCTGCACATACTCCAGAAATTCATTCACTTCCGCCTCTATTCTCTCCATCTTTTGCCTCATATTCAAGACGACCTCAACTCCGGCAAGGTTGACTCCGAGATCACGAGTTAAATTCAAAATGAGCTCCAGTCGTTTCAAATCCATATCCGAATAGAGACGTGTGTTGCCGTCACTTCGGGAAGGCATGAGCAAACCTTCTCTTTCATAGAGGCGAAGTGTTTGAGGATGGACATTGAACATCCGGGCAACACTGCTGATATGATAATATTTTTCTGCATTTTCCCCGTTTTTTCGCTTTCGGGTTTTCATTTACGCCACCCCTATTTTTTCTCTTGGATTCTGGTTTGCGATCTTATCGACTTCCCTCATAAGCTCTCTGATGCGCTCGTTATCAAACGGTGGAGGTACGATGCTTACTTCGACAAATTGATCTCCAGTTGCCTTTTTCCCGGGAATAGGCGCGCCTTTTCCTCTCAGCCTGAATTTTTGACCGGATTTAGTACCGGGGGGGACTTTGATCGTCGCCTTCCCCTGCAAAGTAGGAACCTCTATCTTGGCTCCGAGGGTTGCTTCCGGGACCGTAATCGGAATTTTCGTGGTGATATTGGCCCCTTGCCGCTTGAAAAACGGGTGGGGATCCACTTCGATTGTAATGAACAAGTCTCCGGAGGGGCCTCCCCCGTTCCCCGCATTCCCTTTTCCTGCAATACGCACTTTGGAACCCGTATCCACACCTGCCGGTATACGGACATGAATCAACTCGGTTTTTTGTATCAAGCCCATGCCATGGCATACTGGGCATTCTTTCCCAGGAGCGACACCGCTTCCCCCACAGGTTTGGCAAGTTGTAGCAAAACGCATGGCGCCTCTCTGGATTTGTGTCTGGCCTGTTCCTCTGCAAGCAGGGCAAACGCTTTGCCCACCGCCCTGGATGTGTCCTTTGCCCATACAACTGGGGCACGTTATCATTCGTGTCAACTTAATGCGTGTCTGAATGCCCTGAATCGCATCCATAAAGCCGACTTTCATCCTATATTGGAGGTCATCTCCACGGGAAACCTGTGGTGCTGCCTGCCGGCCGGAAGCCCCAAAAAGATTATCGAAAAAATCTCGGAAGGGCGAAGAGCCAGAATCGCTGAAATTGAATCCCTGAAAAGGGTTGGAATACGATTGACGGGATGCTCCTCCTGGAGGAGAATCGCCTACAAATCCGAATTGGTCATACTGTTTC
>JAFGNQ010000419.1 GCA_016926925.1 Candidatus Aminicenantota bacterium | reverse complement strand
GCCCATGATCATATCGGCCAGCGGACAAAACAGGCCATCCCTGTACATCCCGTCTACGAGCACGCTATCGCCAAGCCGGTACCCCCACCTCGCCCTATCGAGCATGAATGGGATTTGTGACATATTCTCGATCCCGCCGACTAGAACAACCTTGTTCTCACCGAGGAGAAGAGACTGATACCCTAGCTGAATAGACTTTATTCCCGAGGCACACGCCTTATTGACCGTGAAAGCCGGTTTTTCTACCGGAATGCCGGTTTTATATAGTATTTGCCGGGCTGGGTTGGGTCGGTTTCCGGCCTGGCGGGCCTGACCGAAAATGACTTCATCCACCTGCTCGGGCAATATCCGAGCCCTCTTCAGGGCTTCCGTCGCAGCAATGGTTCCCAGTGAGACGGCACTCATATCTGTGAAGCTTCCGCCGAATTTGCCAACGGGCGTACGTACTGCACTTAGCATGACCACTCGTGACTTTGATTCAAGAGCCATAATTCTCCCTCCTTCCTGAATAAAACCCTTTCATTTCATCTCTATCCGGCTTTGTTTTCTCATGAATAGCTGCACAAAATAAGGTCCGCAACCTTATTTTTTCTCTATCAGAGTATGGTATCCATTTCTGCAAGAGTATCTTCGAGCAGACGCCTGATTCGCGAGATCTCTTGCATGCTTATCGTGAAAGGCGGAGCCACGAGCACCAGGTCTCCGTTGACTCCGTCGGCATGCCCGACATTCGGCCAAATAACAATCCCGTTCTTGAGTGCGCGCTGAAAAAATTTCTCCACATATTTCAACTCCCGAGGGAAGGGAGTTTTATCCTTCTTATCGCTGACAAATTCCACCGCCGCCAGCAATCCTCTTCCCCTGACATCTCCCACATGAGGATGCGATAAAAGTGCGGAGAGCTCCGATAAAAGAACGCTTCCGTTTTCACGGCTTTTTTTCAGAAGATCATGGTCTCTGATGTAATCCAAAGTAGCCAAACCGGCGGCGCATCCCACTGGATGATGGGCAAAGGTTTGTGAATGAAGAAAGTTCCGGCCGTTGTCGTACAGAACATCGACAATTTCTTTGGTCGTCGCCACAGCGCTCAGGGGAAAATAGCCGCTGGTCAGTCCCTTTCCCAGAACAACGATATCGGGTTTCAGGTTGAAATGATGACTGGCCAGCCATTTTCCGGTCCGGCCGATTCCTGTCATGACCTCATCGACAATCAACAGGATTTCGTACTCATCGCAGATCTTGCGGATAGTGGAAAAATACTCAGGAGGAGGAACCGTTACGCCCGTGGATGATCCACCTATGACCTCAGTGATAAAAGCAGAAACATTTTCTTTTCCCAGCTTCAGGATACGTTTTTCCAATTCATGCGCACATTTGCTATTACAGGAGGGGAAGATCTCTTGACAGAAACAGCGGTAACAGTAAGGAGCCGGTATCATACTGGATTTCATCAGCATCGGCTGATAGATATATTTATAGTGTTCCCTGGCTGACAGAGAAAGGGCAGCCAATGTATTTCCATGATAACTGGGATTGCGCGACAGAACATAAAATTTTTCCTTCTGACCTTGTTCCACCCAGTATTGTCTTGCCAACTTTATTGAAGCCTCGATAGCTTCTGAGCCGCTGGTTAAAAAGAAAATTTTTCCATCAGAAAATGGAAGAAATTCGGCAATTCTTTCCGCGAGATCTTCGACAGGTTGATGACTGAACTGCGTGCCGTTTACATATCCGACCTTATATGCTTGTGACGAAAGCGATCCGGAAATTTCAGCGATGCCATGCCCGATGTTAACGACCGCTGCACCGCCGCTGGCATCCAGATATCGACCTCCATCCGAATCATACAGATAAACTCCCTTTCCATGAGTGATGACCGGAAAAGTGCGATAGAGGTTGCGATAAAAAACATGTCCTTGCGGATAATTGACTGCCATGTTCTTACCTTTTTTGAATTAATTGTAGCCGAGGGCTGAAGAAATGGCTTGCGTTGTTTTTTCAAGCGGTAATACTAGCTTTGCTTTAAGCCTCTCAATGGAATAGAGGCTTGAGCTTACAGCAATATTCACAGCTCCTTCTACTTTACCCTCCCTGTTTTTCACTGGAAACGCAACAGATCTTAATCCTGGCGCGAGATCTTCATCATTGATTGCGTAGCCGGAATCCTTGACTTGATTGAGAATTTCCATCAATTTTTTTCCGTTGTCCCGCCAATAATTTTTAGCTTCGGGAATTTTTTTTAAATATCTCATGTATTCGCTTTTCCAGTCTTCGCTCTGGAATGCAGCTAAAACTCTGCCCATAGATGTGTTGAAAAGCTCCAACCGGGAGCCGATATGAAGATTGATGTTCACGATTTGTTGAGTTTTCACCCTCTCCACGTATACAAGTTGCCATTTGTCAAGAATGGCCAAGTTGACCGTCTCTCCGATAGACTTTGAAAGGTCTTTTAAATAAGGGTGAGCGACTTCTCTGAGTTCAAGACTGGAAAGCACTGTAAAGCCTAGGCTTAAGACTTTAGGACCTAATGTGTATTTGTTTTCTGCTTCGACCGGCTTGACATAGCCCAGATCGCAGAGCGTTTTAATGAGCCGGTGGACAGTGCTTTTAGGTAGGGATGTCCTTTGGTATAACTCTGTTATGCCCATTTCAGGATTCCCAGAATCAAAAGCTTCAAGTATTGAAAGCCCCCGGGCAAGCGAATTCACAAATCCTGTAGTTCTTTTTGCTGGATCTACCATATGTTTGTTCCGTAATATGAAATACTATTTTGGTATGCGAAAAATTAATCTCTAACAATCTTTGTGCTGTCAAGTTTTATTGATTCCAGATTTATTGGCCTCAAAAACCCTAAGCAGTCTTATCACTTTTCTATCATGTAATTTATTTCCTGATTTTGCAAGATAAACATATAAAATAATACAAATAAAATTTACTCTTATTGATCAAATAAAAAAAACATATCACTCGACAAAAGGATTATTGTGTGTAACTTTAATTCCATTAATCAGAAAGATTTTCCGTATAGTGGAACATTTGATGCGTCTAAAATAACTCAATGGCGAAAAAGGTGAATTTGTTTTTCTCGCTCTGCCGGTCGGTAGAAATTACCAACTTACGGCAGACAGAAAAACACTTTTCCGAGCGACTTTCGGCCGCTATTACAACGCTTTGATAATTGGAGATATTGATGATGTAACTCCGGCTCGAACCACCCTTTACGCAAATTGGTACAATTGGGGTACCGGAGCTTATGATATTCCGGCATGGAGTTGGGAACCGCTTGCTCAATCGGGCCTTGATCCCAATTTGAAACCCGAATACAGCGATCAATTCTCTGTTGCTCTGGAGCGAGAAATCACCTCGGATTTCTCGCTGTCTGCAACCTTCATCTATAAAGAAACTCGGAACCTATTAGGACTGCTCAATACAAAAGCCCAATATACGGAGTTTCCCGTACTTGACGCATATTCAGGTAATATCATCACTTTATTCAATACTTCGGATGGAAAATTCAATTACCTCACAAATCCCGGAGATGAATCGACTTACAGAGCTTTCATGCTTGTAGCCAATAAGCGCCTTTCCAATAACTTTCAGTTCTATGCTTCTTTCACATGGTCTAAAGCCTGGTACAAAGCCAAGGGCTACGTGGACAAGAACGAGCTCATCAATGCCGAAGACGCACCTCTATGGCGAGACAGAAGATGTATGGCCAAGTTCGGGGGCGTTTACTTTGCTCCTTTCGGTATAGTGATTGGAACGAATATTATTTGGCAGCAAGGATTGCCTTGGGCCCGAAAACTTAGAGTACAAGGCCTCCTTGGACAACGCTTATATTTCTAGGGCATCTTGGTATACATGCCTCTTGTCACTCGTTGTGTTATTATGTTATTAAAGAATATCTTGCCTGAAAATCCGGATTTGAACAGGAATTTTCCTTAAGAGGGACAAAGTGAATCTCAATAAAAAGCGAAATGTGAGGCTAAAATGAAGTTCAAAGTCCCTCACACCTATGTTTTGCTGTTATGTCTCATGATCATCGCTGCTCTAAGCACTTGGCTCATCCCTTCAGGCGAATACATCCGCATCGAACAGCAAGAAAGAGTAATCATCGATCCTGGCTCTTATCATACGGTAAAAGCAGCCCCGGCAGGCCCAGGTGACATCTTTTTGGCCTTTCCTAAAGGATTAAAAGAGGTCGCGGATATTGTATTTTTCATTTTTATTATTGGAGGAGCGTTTGGAGTGCTGAATGCCACGGGAACCATTGAGACTGGCATCAATTCGCTCACGCGCCGTATTGGCAAAAGAAGGGCTTTAATCGTGCCTCTCTTGACGCTCCTGTTTGCGATTGGAGGCGGGAGTATCGGCATTGCCGAAGAAACACTCATTTTTTTGCCTGCTTTGCTTTTGCTGTCACGCTCTTTGGGCTATGATTCTCTGGTGGCCGGTGGAATCGCTCTTGTGGGAGCCAATGCCGGTTTTGCCTCCGCTTTCATGAATCCCTTCACGGTTGGTGTTGCCCAGGGAATTGTCGGCCTGCCTCTCTTTTCGGGAATTGGATTCAGACTTGTTCTCTGGTCCGTAATTACTTCAGTGACAATCTTGTATCTTACCCGTTACGCAGCCAAGGTGAGGGCTAAGCCTTCGATCAGTCTGATGTATGAATCCGATCAGCAGCGTCAGTTCAATGAGGAGCAAAAAACTGAAGATCGACTCACCAAAAAACAGCTAACTGTGTTGCTGGTTTCAATTCTGGCCCTTGCATTGCTCGCAACAGGAGCGATCTGCTGGAAATGGGGCATTATCGAGCTTTCCTCACTTTTTTTCGGCCTCTCAATTATCGTTGGCCCTCTTGGAGGTTTGTCTTTAGATAAAACCGCAAACAGCTTCATTAAAGGTGCCTCCGATATTACCTATGCGGCTTTGGTTGTCGGATTAGCCAGGGGCACGTTTGTTATATTAAGAGATGCTTGTGTTATAGATACCATCACCCACACAATTACTGCTGTTATTCAAAAATTGCCTTCGTCAATAAATGTACTGGGAATATATGCCATGCAGAATGGACTGAATTTCATTGTTCCTTCAGGAAGCGGGCAGGCAGCAGTCTCAATGCCGGTTCTTGCGCCTCTTGGAGACCTGCTTGGCATAACACGACAGACAAATGTGCTTGCTTATCAGCTTGGCAATGGTTTCACAAATATTTTTGCTCCCACCATGGGATATTTTATGGCTGCCCTGGGTATCTTGAAAATACCCTGGGCGACCTGGATCCGCTGGCTTTATCCTCTGCTCCTGATTTGGCTAGGCATTGGTTCTGTGGCGGTACTCATTGCTCATCTCATCCGTTTGGGACCTTTCTGACGAAATTAATGTTGCGTGTTGGACATCATAGATGTCCTGTTATAGCGATTAACCGGCGTTTCTCGACTGGTCTTGAAAAAGTGACGAAATTCAAACGGAGGAGAAAGATGACCAATATATCAGTATGGAGATATGAAATTGAATAATACCGATTATAAAGCAAAAATAAGACATTATATCGATTCGATCAAGGCGAATTTATTTTCAATCAGTCAGACAATACACCGTAATCCGGAGCTGGGACTTAAGGAATACAAAGCTTGTGAACTATTGACATCCAAACTCCGCGAATCGGGATTTCAAATCGATAATCCTGTTGCCGGAATCGATACAGCCTTTATCGCGACTTATGAGAGTGGGAAGCCGGGACCGCGAATCGGATTCGCGGCGGAGTATGATTGTGTTCCTGAACTTGGGCACGCGTGCGGTCATAATGTCATCGCCGCTGCCGCAATGGGAGCCGCGCTTGCATCAAAATTTATTATAGAAGAATTGGGAGGAAGTGTCACAGTTTTCGGAACACCGGATGAAGAGGCGGTTTCTCCTGTCTCAAAGGGCGGAAAAGTAATAATGGTGCAAAATGGAATATTCGACGATGTGGACGTCGTTTTAATGGCGCATCCGATTTCCGGACCCAATGTTGTTTGGGATTATACATTTCCATTAAAGGATTTCAATGTGACATACCTGGGAAAACCGGCTCATTATACTTTACCGCATGAAGGTATCAACGCCTTGGAAAGCCTGTTATTGTTTCTCAATTCCGTCAAACGGATGCAAACCAACTGGCGTTCCGGGATTATGTTCGCTTATACGATTGTAGATGGCGGAGGGGAAAGCCCGATTATTATCCCGCAAAAAGCTACCGCTCATATCGCAATGAAAGCGTTTTACGCCGCCTATCTCGAGGAGACTTTTTCAAAAGTCGAGCAATGTGCCGACAACGTCGCGCGAATAATGGGAGCGAAAGCGGAAGTAAAAATGATAAGTGAGTATAAAAATATGATTCCCAATTTTGGATTAATCGATCTGGTTTACCAAAACCTTTCTTTATTGAACGCTCCTGTTACGGATTTGGCTCAAAGTCAACGAAAAATCGAACAGTTGGATTATCCCGGGGCTTCCACCGATTTTGCCGATGTCAGTTGGGTTGTGCCGGGAATTCATTGGTGGTGCTCTATCGGGGATAATCGACATGTGCTCCATACACCTGAATTTGCTGAAGATGCCGGTTCCGAAGCCGGCAATCACGCCATCCTTTTAGCTTCGAAAGTTATGGCCATGACTGCTGTTGATATTCTGACTATTCCGGGCTGTCTCCAAAAAATTAAAGAAGAATTCGCCGGATACAAAAAAGATAATTTTACAGAAGTACCCGGCATCCCTCCCAATTATTCAAAGATTCCGGAAAATCGATAACAGTCAAATTTTTAAAGACACTTCCGATAAAAAACTGTCATCATTTCGATGTAAATGGCTTATAGACAATGTATTTAGCTTCACTTGGCTCAGCCATATCAAGTGAATTTATGATGTTTTTCATAGTGATGACATCCATGAGGGGAAATTGCGCGCCATGTTATCATTGAAGTGTGTGAAGACCGGACAAATTAGACCTTGCGCGTACGCTCAAAGAAAGCATAAAATGCGAGTGCAGCCATTAGGAGTTCGTTCGAAATAGAGGGAAGAGCAAAAGCGATCATAATGGATACTTCAAAAAACAAGGTATTAAATCTGAAAGATGCCGTTAGCAGGTATATAACGCATGGATGTCATTTATCCATCGGAGGATTTACGATCAACCGAAATCCAATGGCTGCCGTGTACGAAATCATCCGGCAGAAAATTAAGAATCTTCATCTGTATGCCCATTCAAACGGGCAGGGTGTGGATGAACTGATTGGCGGCGGGTGCGTTTCGCAGCTAGAGATTGCTTACAGTGGAAGCGGAAGATTCGCGCCTACCTGTATCCGTTTCAGAAAGGCGGTTCAGGAAGGTGAAATTCTTGTTGAAGACTACTCAAACTATCAGATGACCTTGCGGTTTCTTGCTGGTGCAATGGGCCTCCCCTTTCTTCCTTCCCGATCCTCCTTGGGAACCGACATCATAAAAAAATGGGGATTTTCTGGGGATTTCAGAAAAAAAGACGTCAAAATCCCGAATAAAAAATTGGTCGTTCTGGACAATCCATTTGAAAATTGGAACAAGACACGAAAAGTCGTGCTCGTTCCGGCTATAAATCCCGACGTCACGATCATCCATGTTCAGAAATGTGACCAGCAGGGCACCTTAAAAATCGAAGGCCTTACCTTTGCAGATATAGAACAGGCTAAATCAGCAAAGCATTTAATTGTGACATGTGAAGAGCTGGTTGATTCCAGCATACTCCGTCAGAGTCCTGACCTAAACCAAATTCCCTTCTTTTGCGTAGATGCTGTGGTCCATGTTCCTTTCGGAGCTTATCCCACAGCCTGCTATCAATATTACGACTATGATCCGGTTTATCTTAATGAATATACAAATCACGCAAAAGACGACAATCAATTCTCTCTTTATCTCAACCAAATGGTTTATGGAGTTGCCGATCATCAAGGTATGCTCAACCTCATTGGAAAGGAACGGCTGGAAAGTATTGCAGCTGATTCCAGAACCGGATATGCTGTAAATTTAGAAAGAAAATCAGTAGAGCGAGAGTCATGATTGAATATACTGCAAGGGAAATGATGGCTATCGCGGCAGCACGCCAGATCAAAAATGGTGATATTCTTTTTTGCGGCACTGGAATTTCCATGCTCGCTGCCATGGCGGCAAAACACATCAATGCTCCTGAGAGCATAAT
This sequence comes from Candidatus Aminicenantota bacterium, assembly GCA_016926925.1. The sequence continues at coordinate 12,771 of JAFGNQ010000419.1, read as the reverse complement.
CTTTTTTGAGACAGGGGCGGTCGATCCAAAACTGGAAGAAATCCCACTGGCCGTATCCGATCCCCGCATCATGTTCTGGACTTCTGTAAACAGCGGCTTAGCGGATGCCTTTGCCATAATGCAGAACAGAATTACGGGCAAAAAAGTAGTGGGAATTCTGGGAGCGGCGCAAATAGACAGGTACGGCAATCTCAATTCCACTGTTATCGGAGATTATTCCAAACCTTATATACGGTTCTCAGGAAGCGGAGGAGCATGTGATGTAGCCTCTTTCGTCAGCAGAACGATAATCTTCATCCAGCATGAGCGCAGGAAGTTCGTTCCCAGGCTGGATTATCTTACGAGTCCGGGTTGGCTAGACGGGCCCAATGCACGCCAAAAAGCAGGTCTTCCCCAGGGAGGCCCGATGAGTGTGATCACAAATATGGCGGTCATGCGATTCGATGTGCATACAAAAGAAATGTATCTGGATGGCTGCTTTCCCGGAGTCTCTCCGGAGTCGATTCTTGACAATATGGCCTTCGAGGTCGATATTTCCCGAGCAAAGGAAGTGCCTTCACCTTCGCTCCATGAACTCCATATACTCAGGGAAGTATGTGATCCAAAAAGACTGATTCTGGATTGAACACAGACAATATGTCTTTTCGATCACATGAAATAATGTTATTTATCAACTTGGATTATTCACGAGTTTATGAATAGTCCGGGCTAGATTTTTGAGGTGAGGATGAAAAGCAAAATTTCTTTCTTTATACTGATATTCTCAGTACTGCTTATCTCCTGTTCTTCTTCTGAAAAGAAAGCTCGGGATAGGCTGGAACAGTCAGGAACATCTTACAGCGAAACAAATTTCTATGAGGCTGTCACCAAAGGCGAGACCGAAGTCGTCAATCTCTTCCTTGCAGCAGGAATGTCGCCTAATGTTAGAATAAACGATAGAAGTGTCCTTGTTGAGGCATCTAGGATGGGGCATACAGAAATTGCACTTGCTTTGATCGATACCGGAGCCGACATAGACAACCAGGACAGTTATGGGGTTTCACCTCTGATGTTTGCAGCCATTTCAGGCTCTGCTGAGATTATGGCAAAACTGATGGAATGCCATGCCGATGTCAATGTCAAGGACCAAGATGGAAGAACGGCATTGATAGAAGTTCTCACGACTGAAAACGATCTTCCCATCGACATTATCAAGTCTCTATGCGAGGCCGGCGCCGATGTGAACGTTCGTATCCAAAACGGATTGACTCCGTTGATGCTGGCAGCCGACGGAAACTCCGATATTCTCCGACTGCTGCTCCAGGCCGGGGCCGATGTGAACGCAAGAGACGATTATGGAGCGTCCGTTCTCAAGCGGGCAAAATACGATCATGAGAATACCCAGATTCTCATTGAAGCCGGAGCAAAAGAGTGAACACCTGCTTCCGGCACGATCTTCGGCTATTTTTTGCTATCTAAAGGAGCCACGATGAAGACTGAGCAAAACCCCCTCCTCGGAAGGAGGGATTTTTTAAATTTTTTGGGATGTGCGGCCATCTCTCCATTATTCCATCTATCCTCGAAGCAAAAGGACCTTCAAGGATCGAAAACGGCCTTGGTCTATTCCGATATTTACTTCAAGCACGACACGGGTGAGTTTCACTCCGAAAGTCCGCAGCGACTCACCGCCATCTATGAGGGTTTGAAAAAAAATCGACTCCTGTCCTCTCTTCAAGTGACACGTCCTGAAAAAGCCGCCCTGGAGTGGATTTTGGAAGTCCATGAAAAGCCGTACATGGATATTGTCCTCAGAGATGTCGAAAGCGGTGCCCGCAACCTCTCTACTCAATCAGGAAATACGGTTATCTGTAAGGATTCATTCGATGTTGCCCTCTGGTCGGCCGGAGGGGTGCTCACAGCTTGCGATGCCGTGGTTTCCGGTAAGGTCAAAAACGCTTTTTGCGCTGTCAGGCCGCCCGGACATCATGCCTCGAGCCGCCGCGGAATGGGTTATTGTCTGTTCAACAATGTGGCTGTTGCAGCCAGGTACTTACAAAAAAAACACCAACTGGAGAAAGTGCTTATCATGGACTGGGATGTCCATCACGGAAACGGGACACAGGATGTCTTTTACGAAGACGACAGTGTCTTTTTCTTTAGCACCCACCAATGGCCCTGGTACCCTTGGACAGGAAGTTCTGAAGAAACGGGCAAAGGCAAGGGACTTGGAGCCACTCTCAATGTGCCCCTGCCTGCCGGCGCCGGTGACCGGGAGTTGGTGGATGCGCTGCAAAACAAATTGGCTCCCGCCATGGCAAGATTCAAACCCGACTTTGTTCTTGTCTCAGCCGGTTTTGACTCCAGGACCGGAGATCCCTTGGGCCGGTTCAGAGTAACGGATGATGGCTACAGAAGCTTGACACGGATACTCCTCCGGATCGCTACAGACCATGCCGGAGGACGATTGGTTTCAGCACTGGAGGGAGGCTACAGTCTTGAGGGCCTTTCCAAGGCCGTACCCGCTCATGTCGAAACCTTGATGGAGGTATAATAAGGCCTAAGAGATGCCTCCACACAAAGAGCATTGAATAAGAATTCGCCTTTTCAATTCCACCGCCATATCATGACTCTTTTTTAGGAGAAAACCATGACTCGTATAAGAAACGTTCTTCATGCCTTCTCCTCAGGCCGCCTGCAGGCTCGTTTATTCCTGGCGGTGTTGAGTCTCGCTCTCATATTCCCGGCGTGTACAAAGGAAGTCAAGGAAGCCCCTGATCCCATTGCCGCCTATAAAGATTTCATCGATTCATCCGTCTCTCCCGAAAAAATCGACAGCAGCTTGAAACATTTCTGTGCCGATCCGCATGTCGCTTCCTCTACCCGGAATAACACTCTCGCCGCGTTCATCCGCGATGAATGGACGGCTTTGGGCCTTGAAGACGTTCACTTGGCACATTACGATGTCCTCCTTTCATTTCCGGAAGATATCCGTGTTGAGCTTGTTTCACCGAAAAGGATCGCTCTCGGTCTTAAAGAGGAACCTTTCCCCGAAGATCCCGATACGCAGAGGGAAGACGTCGGAATTCCTTATAACGCCTACTCTCAATCGGGTGATATCAGTTCAAAGCTGGTTTATGCCAACAGCGGCAATCCCGGAGACTATGACCTTCTCGAATCCAAAGGACTCGATCTCAAGGGAAAAATCGCCCTGGTCCGGTACAGCTCCCCCTACAGCTATAGGGGATTCAAAGCTTACACTGCGGAAAAAAGAGGGTTGGCCGGCCTTCTGATCTACTCCGATCCCAAGGAAGACGGCTTTGCCAGAGGGGAAGTGTTCCCCCGCGGCCCCTGGGGGCCGATGAGCCATATCCAGAGAGGAGGGATCCCTTACGATTTCCTTTACCCCGGTGACCCCTTGACTCCAGGCTGGGCATCGACTCGAGACTCTGAAAGGTTGCCCAGAGAACAGGCCGAATCCCTGCCCCACATCATCAGCGTTCCGCTCTCCGCACGTGATGCCCTTCCTCTTCTCGAGGTTATAGGTGGTGAAAAAGCGCCTGAGGCGTGGGTCGGAGCCCTTCCTGTGACCTACAGGCTCGGCGGCTCCAACGCCCTTGTTCGAATGCAGGTGAAAATGACGAATCCGGTCAAAAAAATCACAAATGTCATCGGGTACATCCGGGGGTCGGACGCATCCCGAGCTTTAATCCTGGCCGGAAATCATCGCGATGCCTGGGTTTTCGGAGGACACGATCCCTCAAGCGGTACAGCGGCCTTGATGGAGCTGGCACGTGCATTTGCAGAAGCGAAGAAAAAGGGATTCCAGCCCAAAAGGTCGATCTGTTTCGCAAGTTGGGACGCCGAAGAATTCACCCTGACGGGCTCCACCGAGTGGGGCGAGGACAACCGGGACTTGTTGAAGGAGAACCTGGTGGCTTACCTGAATGTTGACAGCTCAGCTTCCGGAAGGAATTTCAGCGTGCAGGCTGTTCCTTCCCTGAACCCGCTGATCCTTTGCGCTTTAAAAGAAGTGAAAGATCCGTTATCACAAGATACGCTCTATGAATCGCAGTTGAAGAGACCGAACCCTGAAGATTCGGCCGCGTCTGCCTCGGAAATCGACCTGGTCGAGCCGATTGGAAGCGGGACAGATCATGCCGTCTTCCTGAATCATATCGGAGCGCCTTCTTTGGACATGACCTTTTCCGGAGATTACGGTGTCTACCACTCGATGTATGATAATTATTTTTGGATGAGCCATTTTGGAGATCCCGGCATGCTTTATACTGCCGCTTTGACCAAAGTCTGGGCCCATATGATCATAGACCTATCCTGCCAAACCTTCCTTCCTTTGGATTATGCCTCTTGTGCACAAAAAATGAGTGCCTATCTCCAAGAGTGGTCTAAACAGTATGATCCCGAAAAAACCAAATCCCGGCACCTCAGCGGTCTCCTGGAGGAGATGAAAACTTGGGCTGCACGCTTGAATGCCCTCTTATCTCGAGCGGAAAGGATGAACGGTAAGGATATTCAAAGTATAAACAGGTGCCTCATACAAGTCGAACGAGACTTCACCATTACAGAGGGAATCCCGAAACGGCCCTGGTACAAACACCTTGTTTTCGGAGCACGTTACACTTATGCTGTTCTGCTTCTTCCGGAATTGACCGAAACGGCGGAAGCCGGCGATAGCTCGGGAATCCAGCATGCGTTGGAACACCTCGAGGCGGCAACAGAAAGAGCGATTGCCCATCTGAAAGAAGCGGTTGCAATCATGGATAAAGGGACAACTCCGTCCGGGAAACAGCCTTAGAAACAAAAAACACTGAAGGGGCGAATCGGCACACAAAGAAAGGTGAATGACATGAATCGACGAAATTTCATTCAAATGACCGCCGGAGGACTCGGCATACTTCCCATGAGCACTCTCTTGCAGCAGGTTCAAGAAAGACTATCAGGGGAAGATTTGGGTGGAAGCACCCATCGAAAAAGACTTCGGGAGCTGGGAATCATCATCGGAGATTTAGCGCCCGGACCGTGGAACGCCATTACGGATGTCGGCGGCATCCGTGTGGGACAAACGACCATCATCCATGATGAGGGCAAGGCAGCCATTCGAACCGGAGTGACGGCCATCTTCCCCAATGGCGGACGAATATTGGAGGAAAACCTTTTCGCCGCCTATTTCAGCCAGAACGGCTGGGGCGAGATGACAGGCGTCGCTCCAATCGAAGAGACAGGGAGATTGAGATCTCCTGTTTTTCTAACCGGAACTTACAATGTGGGGATCGTTTACAGGGCCGCATCCGATTATCTGGCTTCACAGATAAAGAAAAAGGGGCTTTCCCGCATACCAGCTCCGGTCGTCGCCGAATGTTTCGATGCATTTTTAAGCGACGCAGAGAGGCGGATGATCACGGATGAGGATGTTTTGCAGGCCATCCAGGAGGCTAAGAGCGGCCCTGTTGAGGAAGGCGTTGTCGGCGGTGGAACGGGAATGACGACTTTCGGGTTTAAAGGAGGAATCGGCACGTCCTCAAGGTGCGTCTCCATAGGCCGGGAAAAGTACACGGTGGGAGTTCTCGTCATGGCCAACACGGCCGGCAGGAACCAACTGAGGATCGACGGTGTCCCCGTAGGCCGGGAAATCCGGGGATTTGAGATCCGTCAGGGAAAATCCAAATCCATCATACTTATTGCTGCAACCGATGCTCCTCTCCTCCCCTACCAGCTGAAAAAAATCGCAAAAAGGGTCATCATGGGCTTGGCGCAGACCGGGGCGACTTCCCACACGGAGAGCGGCGACATCATCCTGGCATTTTCGACGGCAAACAAACTCCCAAGCATAGGACCGGATCCTTTTCGACACCTTGCGGCCGTGAACGATTTTTGGATATCCTCTCTTTATCAGGGAACCGTCGAAGCCACCCAGGAAGCTATCCTCAATGCTCTCACCTCTGCCTCAACAGTCGTCGGGACAAACGGGAACACAGCCTTCGGCCTGCCCCTTGATCAGGTCGAAAAAATCATGAAAAAATACCATAGAATAAAGGATCCGAATTGAGCGACATAAACAAAATCAGCTTGATCGAAAAGTTGGCCTGGAAATTTCCCCGGGGACCCAAGAACGCCATCATCGACGTCAACGACGTCAAAGTAGGGCATCTGACCGTCTCCCGGGATACATTCGGCAGGTCGGGACAAAAAATTCCCATACGCACAGGTGTAACCGCAGTCCTTCCCTCCGGTTTGGAGGACGATCGGAGATTCTTTTTCGGATTTTCGAGTTTCAAGAATAGAAGCGATTTTACAGGATATGCCGTCGCTGAGGATTTCGCCTATCTCAATTCACCAATCGTTCTGGCCAATCCATACGATACCGGAACTGTCTATAATGCGGTTCTTTCCTGCGGGTTCCTCATCGGCCGTTCGGAAATCTGGCCTCCGGTGGTTTTAAGTGTGGATGATTCCTACCTCAATGGTTCAGACGGAGCAACCATCAAGGATTCCGATGTCATCCGGCTGATTAAGAATGTTTCGGACCGGACGATCGAGGAAGGCTCTATCGGCATCGGATCGGGATTGAAGGCGTATGATTCCAAAGGCGGAATAGGACTGTCTTCCCGTATAATCGCATTCGGAGGCAAACAATTCACTATCGGTACTCTTGTGGCCTCTAACTGCGGAAACAGCCGGCGGGCAAACAACGGGGATTCTTCACCGAAGGAAGGCGAATTCGAGTCTCAGGGATCATTGACCATGATTTTGGCTACGGATATACCGCTCCTGCCTTATCAGATTCGGCAAGTGACCGCCGGTATCATCCTGTCCTTGCCTCCGTTCGAGACAACCCGGAGTCAAGGCGATGCCAAGGTCTGCCTGCTTTTTACGACAGCCAACTCCGTAAGCTGGAAGGAAACAGAGCTTAAAAAAATGGAATTGAGGGCCATCGATGACAGTGCCCTCGATGGCATAACCATAGCAGGCTCAGAGTCCGTCAAAGAAGCCGTACTCCGCTCTCTGAGCTTAGCCGTGTCTATAAAAGGGAATTTGAACAGAAGGCTGGATCCTATCTCCGAGGACAGCTTCGCCCTAGTTCTCGAATCTTTCGCCAAAACCCTTTAGCAGTAAAGAAGCACGATGGAGGTGAGGGAATGACGACATCGATTAAATCCATAACAAATCCCCGATTGCATCTCGACATTCTCAAGCCGAAGGATGTTCGGCGCATTCACGCCGCCACTATGGAAGTCCTCGAAACGGTAGGCGTTAAGTTTCCCTCCGCAAAAGCTCTGGACATCTGGGAAGAGCATGGGGCCGATATCGACCGCGAAACTTCCGTGGTCAAAATCCGTAGCGAGACAGTCGAGAACGCACTCAAGGCCGCGCCACCGGTCTTTTCTTTAGGGGCAAGAAACAAAGCTCTGGATCTACCTCTGGACGGGAACCATGTCTTTGTCGGCACGGACGGCTGCGGCGTGGAAGTGATCGACATCCGGACCGGAGAGCTCCGGCGTTCCTGCTTGAAAGATGTCCAGGAAATCGCCCGTGTCGCCGATGGATGTCAACAGGTTGCTTTCAACTGGGTTCCCGTATCGGCCCAGGATTGCCCTCCCGGGACACGCAGTCTCCACGAACTCAAAGCCATTTGGGAGAACTCCGCAAAGCATGTGCAAACCGAGAGCATTTATTCGGAAAAGGAAGCTCTGGCGGCTGTGGAGATGGCCAAAGCCATTGCCGGTGGGGAAAGGAAGCTGCGAGAACATCCTATTCTCTCATTGGTCGTGTGTTCCATTTCTCCCCTGGCACACGATCCGGGCAGCTTGGAGGCAGCTCTGGCTGCAGCCGGAGCCGGTCTGCCCGTCGGATTCATGACTATGGTCTCCTGCGCTTCCTCAGGTCCCGTCACTCCGGCCGGAAGTCTCGTTGTCGGAAATGCGGAAGTGTTGAGCGGTCTGGCTCTTATCCAACTGGCCTACCCGGGTTCACCCGTTTTCTATGCGGCCGCCCAAACCACGATGGATTTACGGACCGGAGCCTACACAGGAGGGGGACCGGAAGATTTTCTTTTCGGTGCAGCATCCAATATTCTTGCGGACCACTACAACATCCCTCTCTCGATGGGATCCTACGCCACAGGAGCGAAAGAGCCCAATTGGCAGGCGGGAATCGAGAACAGCCTTTCCGCATTCATGGCCGCAGTCGTGATGTCGGATATACTTCAAGGTATAGGACTCTTGAACGGCAGCTTGATCTGGTCGTACGAACAGTTGATCATGGACTGCGAAATATTCGACATCATCCACAAAATGATGCAAGGGATTGAAGTCAACACAGAGACCCTGGGAATCGAGACCATCCGCAAGGTGGGTCCCGGAGCACATTTCCTGACACAAGAACACACCCGCAAACACATGCGGGAGCTCTGGCTTCCCACGCTCATGGACCGCCGTCCTTACAGTGAATGGAAAGAGAAAAAAGACGGCGCCAGGGATTGGGCCCTGGAAAGAGCGCGCCATATCTTGAACACTCACCAGCCAGATCCCATCCCCCGGGAGGTGAGTGCGGAACTGGAGAAAATAATTCGCTCATCAGAATCCTGATGATCATGAGCGAAATCATAAAAAGAATTGTTTCTTTTTAGGTCTTAAAGGGGGTTTTTGGCCGGCCGGAATGCCGCTTTTGTAGACATAGTCCTTTTTCTTTTCTTTGAACTCTTTTTGTATCTCCGCTAAAGCCTTCTGATCCAAAAAAAGATCGAGCGCAGTCGTCGCCATAACTTCTGCAGCCAATATCATCCCCTTATAACCGAGGGGATGCTTGCCCGATGCAACAACAGCCCAGCTATGCCAGGGGACCCCGAGAGGGGCACAGGCAGCTGAAAAATGAACAGTCGGCGCAATCCAGCTCACTTCGGCCACATCCGTAGATCCACCTGACGGATCCTTGGACGGTTCTTTCATTTTCGGGACCTCGGCGTCCATTCCTTTTTCCTCGACACCGGCCTCTTTCTGGATCCGCTTCGCATAGGCAATTTCTTCGGCCGTATATGTGATCCCCCCGATCATATCCAGGTTTTTTTGCATGATACCCTCGCCCTTCAGATTGACCAACATCTCATGGTAGCTCCCGGCATAATGAATTTTCGATGTGGTCCCTGTCGCTAAAGCCGACCCTTCAACGATTTTCTCTACCTTCGCGACCACGGCCTTTACTCCGGCTCTATTCGAATCCCTCACCCAAATCCAGACTTTTGCATACTCGGGAACGATGTTGGGGACTTTTCCTCCATCGGTGATGACATAATGGATGCGTACGGACGGCTTGACGTGTTCCCTGAGCATATTGACTCCGAAGGTCATCATCTCCACTGAGTCAAGAGCACTGTTTCCCATCCAGGGATCGAAAGCCGCGTGGGCTGTTTTTCCGAAAAACTCAACATAAATATCGTCGACAGCCTGACTGCCATCGACATCGACCTGGGTTTCGGAAGACGGATGCCATGCGAAGCAGACATCCAGGTCATCGAAGAGCCCGTCTCGGGCCATATACAATTTCCCTCCCACATCTTCCTCAGCCGGGCAGCCATACAGACGCAGGGTTCCCGGGATTTTGTGCTTTTCCATGATTTCTTTGAGCCCCAAAGCGGCTCCGAGGCTTCCGGCACCGAATAAATTATGACCGCAGCCGTGTCCGGCGGCTCCCTCCGACAACACTTTTTTAAAGGGCTGGCTTTCCTGAGAAAGCCCCGGCAGAGCATCATACTCGGCCAGAATCCCGATTATCGGCCTTCCCGAACCGAAAGTGGCCACGAAAGCGGTAGGCATCCCGGCCACATCCCTCTCGATTCGAAAGCCTTCTCTTTCGAGGGTTTCTTCGAGAAGTGCCGACGATTCATATTCCATCATGGCGATTTCGGCGTACTCCCAGATTTTATCGCTCACATCGATAAGAAGCGGCGCCTTCTTTTCTATGGCCTTCACTATTTCCTTCTTCATTTGCAGAATTGACTGCTCCGGTTCCGCATAAGAGAGCGGAATAAGACCGAAAAGGATCAAACAACTCAGGAAAAATTGAACGCGTTTCATGTTTCCTCCATTCTCCAGCCGTTGAAAGCTTGTCGACCGCAGGGTTTTTATCGGTTGCTTTCTGAATTTTTTATCATACACCATTTCCTATCTCAAAAAGAAAGATTTTTTTCGATCGCCTCCTGTTCGCTTCACGCATCCCTCTAGGTTTTTTTTGCTGCGGTTTAAGGCTCGAAGAATTGTATCCGATTCTCCGAAGTGATAACATGCAGACATTGACATGCTGCAAAAAGGGAGCTCTGCAGAAAAAAAGAGGGATTGGGAATCGAGCTCCCGACCGAAGCAGCACAAACAAGTTAAGGGAACGCAAATGAATCTGATGGCATGGTTTCGCTTTTTTGCAGATCCGGTTTCCATATGTGCGATGAACCCTATAGAAAGAGGAGAAAAATGAAATTCTTAAAGCACGTTCACTACAAAACGGCCGTCTTCGTACTTTTGACGCTGCTCTCTGCACCTATTTACCTGGCAGCCGAGATGCAAAGGCAGGTCTATAAAGTAACTGTCGACAAAGGAGTTCCCGGGGCGATGAGAGACGGCAACAGACTCTTTTCCGATGTCTACAGACCCGATGCACCCGGGAAATTCCCCGCTATCCTAATCAGAACGCCCTATAACAAAGAGGATTACGGCAAATACTCTTCTTTCCCAGTCAAAGCCGTTCAATGCGGTTATGCGGTCATCATCCAGGATGTCAGGGGGCGTTATTCTTCAGAGGGAGATTTTCTGCCTTATGTCCAGGAAATAAGGGACGGCTATGACTCTGTCGAATGGGCATCCGGGTTGCCCTTTGTGAACGGAAAAGTCGCGATGTACGGCTGTTCCTATTTGGGAGCTGTCCAGTGGCTGGCTGCGGTTACCGACCCGCCGCACCTCGTTGCCATCTTTCCCCAGTGCACTTTTGCAAACGGCCGCCATTTTTTCTTTTTTGGGGGAACCTTTGACCTGTCATGGATAGGTTGGCTGTACGACAGGCTGCCGGACATCCGCCGCCACAAGGGAATGGATAAGGATCGGGGAGAAGCTGAAAATAATTTTTCAACCTGGGAAGAAAACAAATGGAAGTGGCTGAAATACACTCCCCTGATCAAATTGCCCATTTTCGATGGACTCTGCCCCTATTACTTCGATTGGCTCGCTCATCCCGACAATGGGCCTTTCTGGGATTTTTCCGACATCGAAAAAGGACACAGGAACGTGAGCGTTCCCGCTTACAATCTGACCGGATGGTATGACGATGGATACGGTCAGCCGGGCGCCCTCTTGAATTTTCTCGGTATGAAGGCCAACGGCAAAACCGACAAGGCAAGAACAGGACAGAAGCTCATTATCGGCCCATGGACACATTGCGACTGGGAGTCATCCAAAGCGGGAGATATCGATTTCGGACCTGACGCCGTCGTCGATGTCGATGCACTCGCACTCCGGTGGTTCGATTTCTGGATGAAGGGAATCGACAACGGTATCATGAAGGACCCTCCGATCAAATTTTTCGTGATGGGAGACAACGTTTGGAGGGCCGAACAGCAATGGCCCTTATTCCGGACAGAATTCACTTCTCTTTACCTTCGGAGCGACAGTGCGGCAAACTCTTTATGGGGAGACGGAACCCTGAGTGTGGAAATCCCGGTCAATGAAAAAACGGATCGCTATATCTATGACCCTTCAAACCCCGTCACGGATTATTTTTTCGAGGAACCCGGAGTGAGGGACCTCCGGACTATTGAGGTGAGGAATGATGTCTGTGTCTATACGTCCGATCCCTTGACGGAGGATTGTGAGGTCACAGGGCCGGTAACAGCCGAAATTTATGCGTCTTCTTCAGCTAAGGACACGGATTTTGTGGTCAAGGTCTGCGATGTTCATCCCTGCGGCTACTCCCAGAACATTACCCCTCCTCTATCCGGTGTGATAAGGGGCAGGTACCGTGATTCCGAGTCAGAGCCTTCACTGCTGGAGTCCGGTCGTATCTACAAATTTTCAATAGCGTTGATGCACACAAGTCACGTTTTCAAAAAAGGCCACCGCATAAGGATATCTGTAACCAGCAGCTATTTTCCCTTCTTGGACCGGAATCCCAACACAGGCCGTCCGTTCGGCGAAGACGATTCCTGGGTTCGTGCAACACAGACAATCTTTCACGGCCCGAAAAATCCCTCGAGAATAATTCTCCCGGTAATTCCGAGGAATACATCAAAGGAATAAATTCATGATAGAAAGATAGGACATGAATCCGATGGGATGGTTTTGCTCAGTTCGGCCAGTGCCTATCATCGAAGAGGCGAATGGGAAAAAGCCCTGAAAATCCTGGAACAAGGATCTCCCACTACGGGCTGAACATCGTCTTCTTGAACCTTCGCGGGGAATGCCACTTGAGGTTGGGAAACACGACCGAGGCTCTGAGCGCCTGGGAAAAATCGCTGGAGATCAATCCCTCCCAAGCGGACGTTCAAAAAGCCGCCGATTCCCTCCGAAAGAAGGAACCGAAAGCGCAATAGGTCGGCCGGTCAGCCTATTACCCCGGCAATTTATTTCTCTTGACAACGCTTTCAAATATTGGTGAAATGATTAACAATCCCAAAAAAGGGAATTCGAAATGCAAGGGGAGAGATCATGAAAAAAATTGTAGCGTTCCATGTTTTTGTTGTCTTTTTCGCTTTATTTTTTCTTTCCACCTCCGGGCTTGACGCTCAGAGGTTAACCG
>JAFGNQ010000418.1 GCA_016926925.1 Candidatus Aminicenantota bacterium | reverse complement strand
CTATCAAAGGAAGCAGTCAGACAAGACAAAATCCATCATGCAATGCTTATGGTCGATATGGGTGACATCAGAGAAGGCGTGTGGTTCGAAGATTGGGCGGCTCTGGAGGAGATCGTCAAATCGACCTTGGATCTTCCCAACCTGGAAATCTACGGCCTCGGTACCAATTTCAGCTGCTTTGGTTCCGTTAAGCCGAGCCTGGAGAACGGGAGGATGTTTGTAGATCTTGCGCGCGCATTGGAGAAGAAATTCTCTCTCACGTTCAAGTACCTCTCTGGTGGAAATTGCACAAGCTGCCACCTGATAAGGAAGGGTGTCTGGCCGGAAGGAATCAACCATTTGCGCATCGGAGCTATGCATCAATTCGGCATCGAGTATGTGGAGATCGTATACCTGGACGGATATCACCACTCCGGAATGGATGTCAGCCGGATGTGCTCCGATCTCTATATTTTGAGAGCAGAAATCATAGAAGTGAACACAAAACCAAGCGTTCCTTTCGGAGAACTCGGAGTCGATTGCTTCATGAAGTCCAAAACGTTCCCTGACCGTGGCCCTCGCAGGCGCGCCCTTTTAGCCTTTGGACACCAGGATGTGTCTGAAGAAAATTGTTGGCCTGTCGATCCGCAAGTGATCAAAATTGGGCAGTCTTTCGATCACACCATCGTTGACATCGAAGATTGCGCGCGTCCGTACAAGGTGGGAGATGTCCTTGCCTTCGAGCTGGATTATTCGGGCCTACTATCAGCTTGTACGGCCGATGGAGTTATGAAACACTTCATTACGGAGTGAAGATACACTGCTTCGGGTAGGATCTGGAATCGCAGCCCTTAAAGCGTTGGCCTTACTTGTTTTCAGTCAATAACAACATCTTTCCGTTGAGAGCGCCGTTGTATTTTCCGTTTTCGACACTGATTTTTCCGTTGACCAGGATATAGGCCGTTCCTGAAGCATATTGCCTCGGATTGGAGTAGGTGGCGTTGTCTTGCATTTTATCCGGGTCGAAGATGACGAAATCGGCTACAAAGCCTTCGGCTAGGGTGCCCCGATTCTTCAAGTGCAGGAAGCTTGCCGGCAGCGAGGTCATTTTCCGAACAGCTTCCTCCAAAGTCAGAACCTTATCTTCGCGGACATATTTACGGATCACCCTGGCCTGGCTTCCGAAACTGCGCGGGTGCCCCGGGTGAACGGGATCCGTTCCCGAAAGAACGGGGGAAGCGCTCCCGTCGCTGGAAAACATAAGCCAATCTTTTTTCATCAGCACTTTCATGTCAACCTCGGACAAAGCGCCGCAAGAAAGATACATTTCAGGTTCATCCACGACCAAGTCCGCAGCGATATCGAAGGCGTCTTTTTTTTGCTCCTCGGCTAAGTCGGAAAGGATCTTTCCAATCAACTGGGGATATTTATCGGAGGCCACTATAGCGTAGCTGTCCCATCCGGACACGGCGACAGGGCTGGGGTCGTGAGGCTCGCCGATAAGAACGGAATCCTTGATCTGGCGGCGTTTGCTTTGATTCGAGAGAGCTTTTGCCAGCTCTTTTATATACAGATCCTTGAGTCCGGTCAATTCCGGTTCCGTAACCTCCTGTTCGTGCATCTTTTCTCTGAGAGAAGCGAAGGGCTCCATTTGGTCCGGGAGACGGAAGCAGGACCAGCCTGAATTCGAACGGATAGAGATAAGCGGTCCGGTTGCGGCCTTGTCATAAGGATACATATCGGCAGTGATGGGAACTCCCTTCGCCCGTGCGTCTTCGATAGTGGTGATGACCTCGCTCATCATGCCCCAGTTCCCTTTCCCGCAGATTTTAAGATGAGATATGTCGACGGGAACACCTGTCTTTTCTGCGATTTTGATGGTTTCTCTGGTGGCTTCGGGCACGCGGGCGACTTCATTGCGCTGATGGCTGGCATAGACGCCGCCGAATTCCGACACGATTTTAGTCAGAGCGATAATTTCCTCCGTGCTCGAATACATGTCGGGAATGTACTCCAAACCCGTGCTCATGCCCCAGGCCCCCTCCTTCATGGCCTGACGGAGCAGGGTCTTCATTTCTTCAAGCTCTTCGGGTTTTGGTGCGCGAGGTTCGTCCTGCATTACGGCATGACGTACCTCGCCGAAACCGACGAGATGGACGGCATTGGTTCCGATGCCGGTTTTTTCCCATTCAGCTTTGACCTCAGCTACTTTGAATGTGCCGCCGCCGCAGTTTCCCGTGACGACAGTGGTCGTGCCCTGGATCAAGTAGTTGAGATTGGCTTTAGATTCCTGGCTTCCCAATCCGCCGTCGCAGTGTGTGTGCACATCGATAAAACCCGGAGAGATGATCAAACCATCGGCATCAACGATTTTTTCTGCTGATTTTCCTTTAAGGTTTCCGATCTCTGAAATCGTTTCTCCGATAATCCCGATATCCGCCCGGAATCCCGGCTTTCCCGATCCGTCGACGATGGTGCCGTTGGTTATCAGGATGTCGAAATCCGTGCGGTTGCTGTTGCAGCTTACCTGGAGAAAAACGACTGGCAGAAGCCAGAGTAGGAATATAAGAACCTTTTTCATTTGAGAAATCTCCTTTCCGGATGATTGTCCATATGCAAACCGAAACTTACCGTTTAATGCAACAAAATGAATCTGAGAGGATCCGATTCTTCAAATTCATGCGCTTTTTCTTCAGCAGGTACTCATGAATCCGACGATATCCGTTTTTTTTAATATGTATCTTCTTGATTTATCCGCTTCAGGAGAGCTGAGGGAAAGTTTCTTCCTTTAAGACACCGTCTGCGTCCAGACTCATACATTATACTTTTTTCACTGCGATCACCAGGATGTCTTTCCGGTGTCCGTTTCTTTAAAGCCCTGCTTTCTCCTTGAATTTTTGCAGTGAGTTGATTTCGATCCCGAGAAGTTCGGCGATGTGGAATTTGGCCTCTATTCCCTTGACATAACCGGGAGGAGGATTGATCAGTCCCAGTTTTAAATCTTCCCTTCTTTCGGACATCACCAACGGGTCCGACAGTTCAATCAGGCTTACATTCAGTTTTTCGGCCACGTACTCTTTGGCTCCTTGAATCCTCATGCCCCGGGTCATTTGCATGCGTGCTACCAGATCTCCGGCAGTGCGCATCCCGCCCATGCCCGACGCAATCGCGTGAGTCGCAGCCATGCCGAGAATATCGCCGACGCCCACCTACAATCCGTCCAGCCGAGTGATTTCGACAACAGCCTGGGAAGCTCTCGAGACGGCATCGATCGGTACATAAGGAGTGACGGGCAGTCCGCCGACACCCATACCCATGTTGGCGTGAACCGGAATTTGCGACTGTTCCACACAGTATTTCAGAAAGGTAATCACACGGGCCACATTCCAGGCGCAGGTTTTGCTGGTGTTGGTGTTGACAACCGGGCCGAATATCGTAACTCCCGCTTTTTCCGCCAGTTGGACCTGTTGATGGGGATACAATCCGGCCAGGCGGACCCCATCGTATGTCAGCTCTCCATGCATGCCCAGAATGAATTCTCCTGACATGCCCATCTCGATACACATATCCGGATACTTCTTCTTCAGGATTTCTACAGCCTTGAGCGTTGCCAGGAAGTCCGGATCGCCCGCAGAGCCTGTCGTATCGAAGTCTATGCCGTCGAGACCCGAT
>JAFGNQ010000417.1 GCA_016926925.1 Candidatus Aminicenantota bacterium | reverse complement strand
CGAATATCTCTTTCCAAAAGATTCATGATTTTTCGCCCCGCCTGCTTGGCCAAGCGGCGAAGTGAAGCTTCCACCGCCGTTTTGCCTGCATTCCCGGGTAATGACAATCCCAAGGCTTCGGTTAGGCAGCAAAGCGTGTTGGCTGTTCCCATCATGCAGCAGGCCCCGATTGTGGGACAGCAGCAGTCTACAAGCTCGAAGTATTCATCATCGGATAGAGCCCCTTTCTTCCACTCGGGATAGTACTCTTCCGTGTGTGCGGCATGAATGTTATCCTTGCCTTTGAATCGTCCCGGAAGCATGTAACCGCCGGTAACCATAATGGAGGGCAAATTGATGCGGGCAAGAGCCATCCATTGAGCGGGGACGATCTTATCGCAGGTGGAGAGTGCGACGATTGCATCCACGCGGCTGGCCTGGATCATCATCTCGATCGAAGCCGCAATGATATCTCTGCTGGGCAAGATCCAGTGCATGCCGAGGTTGCCATCGGCCAGACCGTCGCAGGCAGCGATATGGTTGAATTCCAGGGGCGTACCGCCTGCCTGCCACACGCCGGCTTTTACCGCCTCTGACAACTGCCTCAGATGATGATGCCCCGGCAGCAGCTCATTCCAGGAGTTGACGATGGCCACGAGCGGCCGTTCCAGGTCTCGATCGTCAAATCCCATGGATTTGAAAAGACTCTTTCTGATATAGATAGAATCCTCAGGAAGCTTTCGGCTATTGAGTTTTGATCGGTCTTTATCGTCATTCATCGTTTGCTCTCCTCTTAAAAAGATCTAGTGGGTCTCGTCATTATCATAAATTATTTCTCGATCTCTGAATTCCGGTTTAATCACCTTGGACGGCTTCCATTCCAGAGCGAAAGGCTCGAAGATTGAATTCTGCCTTTCTACCGGAGAAATATTCCTTGATCTCCTCCTCGATTTCCAGCTCCCGGACAGGGACCAATCCCACTTTTATCAAAGCACCCAGCATAACAATATTGGCTGCAACCGGGGCCTTCACCTTGATGGCAATATCAGAAGCATCCAAAAACCACGATTTTTGAGACAGCTCAGTAATAGCCTGCCTCAGCTCGTTGACTTCCGGATAATCCTGCTTTCCTGCCAGCACTTCCGGCGGCAGCACCGGCTGCATATTCGTCAGAGTCAGAGTACCGGGATTCCCATAGGCTTGGAGCATTCTCAGGGTTTCCAAGGGTTCCAAGCTGACAATGACATGCGCAAGGCCTTTCGGGATGACCGTTTCGATGCACTTTGTTCGGCCGGCTCTGATACTGCTGTGCACCGACCCCCCTCGCTGAGTGCTGCCGAAAGAGTCCACAATACTGACGAAATAGTCTTTTTTCATCAACGTTCGGCCCAAAATACGGGCGCTCAAAACATTCCCCTGACCGCCCACACCGGCGATAACGATATTGAGCGGATCATCCAAAATCATGCTCATTTCAGGACCTCATCCCTAAAGATGGCCTTGTGGGGGCAAATGTCGACACAAACTCCACAACCGGAACAATCTTCTCCCAACACCACTTTCCCGGATTCTCTGTCGATATTGAAACTGGGGCACTTGAACTGTTTGATACAGAAATAGCACGCTTCACCCTTACACACATCGGGATCGATCCACATTTTATAAGGGATCTTATTCTCCTTGCGCATGCGGATCAGTTCACAAGAGCGGCGAAGCACCACCACCCGGACCCGCCCCTCATTTTGGATCATTTGCGTCAAGGCTTCTATGGTTGTGTCAAGGTGAAACGGATCACAGACTTCGACCTCACAGCCGGCTGCCCGACAAATCTCTTCGATACTGACTACGGGCGCAGCATTTCCGGGAGCCGACTCCCCTGTTGAGGGGTTCGGCTGAAAGCCGGTCATGGCTGTCGCACGGTTGTCGAGCACCATATACATGGCGTCCGATTGGTTATAAACGCTGTTGATGATGGCCGGTATCGCAGAGTGAAAGAAAGTCGAGTCTCCAACTGTCGAAATGGCCATCTGCTCAAAACCGAAGCGTTTCAACTGCCCAAAACCGGAAGCAACACCCGCACTGCTGCCCATGCAGTTGACGATTTTAGTCAACTGCTGTCCCGAGGGAGTAAAGTCCCAGGCATAACAACCGATATCGTTGCAGACAAAAGTCGTTTTTTTCTTGCTTTTCCGGATAGCTTGTTTCAGAGCCCAGTAACTCGCCCGGTGCGGGCATCCCGGACATTGAGCCCCGCCACGCCGGATGAGCATTTTCTCACTTTTCGTCGCAACCTTTTCCGAGTATGTCTCATCTCTTGACTGAAAGGGAATACGGAGTACTTCAGCCAGTGACTCACAAACAATATCCGGTGTTAGCTCACCGATCTTAGGAACATGTCCGGTGCTTCGACCCAGCACCCGTGTCTTTCCGATCGAGCCGGAGGAATCTGCGATAATCTCTTTGACGTGTATTTCAATAAAAGGTGTGGATTCTTCCAAAACGACAACCTTCTCTGTCAAAGCCAAATACCTCGAGATGAGTGCCGTGGGCAGCGGCCAGATAGTGCCCAATTGAAGGCAGCCGATTTTATTTTCAAGGTTCAGCCGGTCTATGGCCTCTGCAGCGCACATACTGCCGTTTCCGCAGCATATGATCAATACCTCCGGTTTTTCCGGCCCGGAATAGCGATTGTACTCCGAATTCTCAAACATTTGACGAAGCTTTTCCAGCCTCTTATAGGATATTCTCAACCGCTCCTGTTGGAACGGCTCTTCGTTTGAAATGAGCTCGGTTATATCATGTGGGGTATTCTTTGTCCCGGGTAGAGGTATCTCTCCCAAAGATACAACGCCTGTTCGATGAGAAAGTCGGGTGTAACTCCACAGCAGGCAGTAGACTTTATGGGCCTCGGATAGCTCGAAAGCCCATTTTGTCATATCCTTTGCCTCCTGGAGACTTGCTGGGACCAAGAGCGGAACAAAGGCCGTCTTGGCCAACCATCTCGAGTCCAGTTCGTCCCCGCTTGACCAGGAGCCGGGATCGTCCACCACAACAACGACCATACCTCCGCCGTTTCTCCCCGTCCCTGACAGGTTGAAATGTGTCAGAAAATCGCCGGCTACGTTGAGGCCGGCATTCTTCATCGTGGCCATGGAACGCAGCCCGGCATAAGCAGCCGCTCCGGCCACTTCTGTCGCCACAATCTCGTTTGTCGACCACTCTACGTGAATACCCGATTTTTCGGCCACAGGAGACAAGCTGCCGATAATCTCGGAAGAAGGCGTTCCCGGATAGCCGGCCACGACTTGAACACCGGCTTCCAAAGCTCCTCTGGCAATGGCTTCATTCCCCAACATCAAGTGTTTGGTTTCAGGCTTATCATCCGAGAGTCTGAACATGTCGCACCCTTATAACTCAATACGTGTCTTCAAATGATCGAAAGCATTGGCAACGGCATCGACAACCAAATCCAAGTCCTCCTTCGTGTGGCGAAAAGCAATGTAGCAATGGTGATACGGGGCCATAAACACCTGCTGCCGAATCATACAAGTATGAAATTCCTTGCGTAGCATTTTGTAGAGCTTGTCCGGATCCTTTTTAAAAGTGATGCAAGGCATCCAGGGAATCCCGGTGAGAGTGCAAGGCATTCCGGAGTCTTCGATCAGATGGGATATCCTCCGGCCGAATTCCTCCCCTTTCTTTTCTATGGCATCCAACATGGAGTGCCTCTCGAGGAGTTCGATGGTCTTCAAGGAGGCCACCTGCTCCAATGAGTTTCCGAAAAATGTGGAGCTGATAAAAACCCTCCCATCCGCAAGCACATCCATTATCTTCGCCTTGCCTGCGACGGCACTTATCGGATAGCCGTTGGCCATAGCTTTTCCAAAAAGAGCGATATCCGGCGTGACATTGAAGCGTTTTTGAGCGCCTCCCATACTCACCCGGAATCCTGATCGAATCTCATCGAAGATGAGAACCGTACCATGCTTGGAACTGAGATCCCGTACGCCTTCCAGAAAGCCCGGTTTGGGCATTTGGACCTCCTGCGCCAGAGGATGTCCCACAGGAGTGATGATGATGGCCGCCACCTCCGGATCATGGGCCTTCATCAAGTCTTCGAGCTGATCGAGGTCGTTGTAAGCGAACCCAAAGACATCCTCATAGAGCTTAGCGGGTATCCCTCCCTTGTCCTCTACACACCAATCATGCCAGCCATGGTAGCCGCAGCGGAGTACTTTGCGGCGTCCTGTATAGCCTCTGGCTATGCGGACAGCGGCTGTGGTGGCATCTGAGCCCGATTTGGCGAATAGGACTTTTTCGCAGCAAGGAATGACCTGTCGCAGCTTTTCAGCAAGCTGGGTCTGGACGGGTTGGGTGAGGGACATGCAAAAGCCGCCCTGCTGTATCTGTTCGATAACAGCCATGTCGATTTCTTCTTCCCGATAGCCGATGATGATCGGCCCGTAGGCACAAAGCATGTCGACATACTCATTGCCGTCAAGATCCGTGATCCGTCCTCCCTTGGCAGAGCTCAAGAAAACCGGATATTCCCCAGGAACATAATTGTAAGGGCGCCGCACTCCCTGAACACCTCCGGGAACCAAGTTGAGAGACTTCTGAAAATGGAGTTCCGATTGCCTTAAGTTTAATTTTTCCATGCTGTCCCTCCATAAATGATCGTTCATCTTCTCGATCGAACTTCATCGATCCGGGTTCAAGTGCTTTCCCTTCGCATGCCCAAATCCATGGAAATCAATGATGCCGTTCTCATGACAAGACGCGACAGCTGGCGAATTTTTCTATCGTCTATTCGAGAAGCAGGAGCTGCGACACTGATTCCTGCAACTATCCTGTCCGAATAGCTGAAAATAGGGGCGCCGACACAGCGGATTCCGAGAACGGCCTCTTCGTCATCGGTGGCGAAACCACGCTCTCGACTCTCCTTCAAATCCTCTTCCAAGGCTGCACGCGATCGCAACGTTCTGTTGGTCAACCGGATCAGTTTATGAGCCCTTAAAAGTGAATCCCTCTCTTCATCCGGTAAAAAAGCTAGCATCGCCTTGCCAAAGGCGGAAACATAGGCTGGGTACCTGGATCCGACCGGCTGGTCCACTTTTAAAGGATTTTTCCCCTCCACTCTATCGATACAAAGGGCATCGATACCATCCAATGTCCCTAAATTCACACTTTCTCCCGCATTCCTGGACAGCTCGAGCATATGGGGTCTGGCAACATCGATGAGCCCGGTGTGGTGAATCACGCTCTGGCCCAACTCAAAATATTTGATCGTTGCCTGGTACTTTCGATTTTCCGGATTTTGTTTGACATATCCAAGATCTTGAAGCGTAAGCAATATCCTGTGGACAGTGGTTTTCTGCAAACCGGTCCCTTTACAGAGCTCTCGCAGCTCATACTCTTTTTGCGCCACCAAAAGCTCTATCACTCTGAAGGCTTTCGCGAGCGAGCCGATTGTGTAGTAGAACTCTTTTTCCATGTTCATGTCTTATAGTGTTATGTTATTCCATTATATGTTACATACATGAAGAATCCCTGTCAATCCTTTTGGGAAAATCTCACAAAGCTTGTCGGTTTCAATGAGCAGTGATCGTCAGCCATGCCGGATGCACGATGGTTTCGATCCTATTCCGCTCCGGTCGAACCGGAAAAGGATGATTTCGGCAGCGTCACTTCATAAACCATTTGTGTCGGCTTGAGCTCCGATAACGTGCACAGAAAATAAGAAGGCCGGCCTTTCGCTCAACGCAAACATGTCTTGAAGATAAGGCCATCGCTTTCGTTGTTGAGCTACAAGACTGAGATCAAGGCTCTTGTATAGGGTCATTCCCTCTTTGCCCGCTTCGATGACGACGTCACCCGAAGGAGATGCGACCAAAGACTCTCCCATCACCGGACGTCCGTCAAAATAACGTGTGTGTGTGTTGTTCACATAAGCGATGAAAATCGTATTTTCAGATGCCCGCGTCCTGATCAGTCCATGCCACAATCGAGTTCTTTCGTCAGGAATGTTAGCCGGATTGAAGACGACTTCAGCTCCGGACAGAGCAAGGGCCCGGACAAGTTCTGGATACATCATATCGACACAAATCAGGACACCGCACATCACCCCCGCACATGGAAAAACCGTCAAGGCTGAGCCCGCATCCATGAATTTTCTCTCTCCTACGGCTCCCGAAGGGAACAGTTTTTTCTGTTCCCCGATGACACCCCGGTCTTTGTCGATGATATGGCACACATCGAAAATCTTCCCATCACGTTTTTCGAGCAGTCCTCCGGTGAGCAGAGTGAACCGTTTGTCTTTGGCCAAAGAGGCCAGATCCTTGAGAAGGAAGGCCATCTCTTTTTTTGTATACATCACCACCCCTAACCAGACTTCGGGGAGACAGACAAGATCGACAGCATCCAGCTTTTCGAGTATTTCCAGTGTCTGCGACAGGTTTTTCCCTAAATGGGAACGCTGCCGGTCGGACTGGATGAGAGCGATCCTCAGGCTTTTTTTTTGCATGGGGCCTCGGTTTAGAGTTGATTATAGAAAACTCGAACGAGATGAGCAACCCCCTGCCAAACATGCAGACGGATTGCATGCTCACTTCGTCGATCCAACTTCAGGCAGGTGTGCGATCACGATTTTTGCCAGGGATTGGGCATGAGCCAGAAGGTCGCCGACATCATGGTCTCGGTTAAACTGGACGGCCACAGCGATTCCATAATCAGCGAAATAATTCATAACGGTAAGGTAGCCGGGCATGATGCCTCTGTGACCATAGACAGGACCCAAAGCGGTATCATGAACGAACACCCCCAAACCGTAATTTGAAAGGGAGGGATCATGCTCCAGAAGTTCAGCCAGATAAGGTTTCGTTGACAGTTTGCCTTCATAAAGCAGCTTGGCCCAGCGAACCAAATCCCCAACCGTGGTAACGATGCCTCCGCCTGTCCACTCAAAGCTCGGGTTATAGATCATGCGGCCGTTCTTTACGGTCTTGGTCACCCCTTCACCGAAGATGTCTAAAAAGTTCATGTAACCCGGGATCAAACCTGGGAGTTCCTGCCCGTCCTGGGGAATGGTGTCCTCCAGATTGAGGGGAATCAAAATCCTATTCCGCAGCTCAACATAGTACGAGGATTGTGCCGCTTCCTCAACAATCAGCCCGACCAAGAGATAATTCGAATCGGAGTAATTGAAACCGTTCCCGGCCTCAAACAAAGGTTCCCGGTCAAGGACGAAGGAGATCACTTCTTCGGGGGAAATGTCGGTATCAGGATCAGACGCCAACATCCCGAATATCTTTTCGGAAGTCTCCTTGACCCTGTAAGGTTCGATAATGCCGCTCTGGTGCCGGAGCAGCATCCTGACTGTCAACTCGGCGCCATTAGGCAGCCGGTCGAACCAGTCCCTGCCTCCCAGCCATTTTTGAGCTTTGTCATCCAAGCCAAGTTTTCCTTCCTGAGCAAGAAGAATCGTCAAGGCTGAGACAAAGGTTTTGCCCGTACTTCCCGAAGGCATTCGATCGCCCGGCTTCATTGCGATCTTTCCCTCCACATCCGAAAATCCGACAGCCACGCTCGAAACCCTGTCATCAGGCAAAATGAACGCAGCCGTAATTCCTGGAATATCGTATTCATCTCTGATCTGCTGAAGCCCGCCTTGAAATTGTTGCGTTAATATCGAGATCTCTTCATCGCTGATTCGATTGTCCTTCGAGCAGCCGGACGTAAATATCAAAAAGAAAGAAAGCACTAAAATAGAAAGAATATGCATTGTTGAAAACTTTGATCCACGAGAGTGTTTTTTGTTCGGCATATGGTTCTCCTTCCTTGGTCTGCTCAACACTTTATGGCAGTAGGATTAAATTCTCAAGGCTTCCTATTAATCCGATGGCACTCCCTTGACGTACTTATCGTACCAGGCCAGATACCTCTCGTAGAGATCCTTGCGGAATGAAGGTCTTCTAATACCGTGGTGCTCATTCGGATAGACAACGAGCTGGGTCGTGACTCCGAGACGCCGCAGGCACTGGTACAACTGCTCCGAATTCAGAATGGGACAATTCCAATCCTTCTCGCCGCCGACGATAAGCGTGGGTGTAACGACATTCGTCACGGAATTAAAGGGCGAGATGCGTTCCCAGGTTTCTCTACTTTCCCAGGGCAATCCTAATTCCGATTCGTACCAGTTCTGGTACTGATCGTGACCGTAGTTGGCGACATAAAGGGAGACGCTCGCACCGGTGATAGCACCTTTGAAACGTTTTGACTTGGTGATGACATAGTTGGTGAGAATACCGCCGTAGGACCATCCTCCGACACCTAATTTCTCAGGATCGGCATATCCCTTGGAGATAGCATAGTCAACACCGGCTACAACATCTTCAAAGTCCTTATTCCCCCAATCCGCATAGATGACAAGAGAAAAATCCTGGCCGTAACCCGACGAGCCGCGAGGATTGGTCATAACGACAAGGTAGCCGTGTGCGGCGAACAGCTGCGCCTCATAATTGAAGCTCACATCGTATTGGCCAACAGGCCCCCCGTGAAGCCTCAGGATCGTGGGGTAGCGGAAATCGGGTCTAAATCCTATCGGCTTATAGATAAAGCCTTCGATCTCTGTCCCGTCCTTGCTTGGAAAGTGAATGTTTTCCATTTCGGACAATTTCAATTCGGCCAGGAGATCTTTATTCTCAAATGAAAGCTGCTGCAGTTTTTTCCCTTTGTATAGAAAAACCTCTCCCGGAAGCTGCGGCTCACTAATCAAGAGCGCGGTACTTCCATCGCTGCCGACAGAAAATGAATAGATACTTCTCTGTCCGGCAACCGGTCTTGTGATTTCTCCGTTCGCAAGGTTGACTTGGGCTAGATGCTGCTCTCCGCTGTCTTCCAACAGGAAGTATACCGCCTTCCCATCCGGGGAAAATTTGGGCGTCCTGATATTGCGGTCAAGGCTTCGGGTCAAGATCCTGGATTTACCACCCTCCGATGGAATCAGGGCGAGATGCGTTGTGCAGAAATAGGCGTAGTACTTCTTGTCAATCACTGTAGCGTAAGCGATGTGTTTCCCGTCAGGACTCCAAACCGGTGATTGGTCTGGACCGGAGCTTGTCGTCACCTGCCGCAAGGTTTTCCCTTTGTCCGTATTTTCAGCGGATACGACCCAAATATCCGTATTGATATTCGCATCGGGTTCATCGCTGCGGTTGCTGACAAAGGCGATATATTTGCCGTTGGGGCTCCAGACCGGCTCTGAATCGTCATAATCCCCGGAAGTGATCTGTGTCATTTTTTTATCGCTCAAGTCGAACACATAGAGGTGCGTCCGGTAGCGGTCCAGATAGCCTACATAATCGACCTTGAACTGAAGCCGGTCGATCACCCACGGCTTCGGCTTTTGTTTTTTCTTCGGATCCTTTTCCAGGTCTTCCGGTTTCGGGTCGCGCAAGACGAGAAGGAGTTTAGAACCGTCCGGCGACCATTCGTAACTGCTCACTCCCTGTACCGTATCCGTCAACTGCACGGCCTCCCCTCCCCTGCGATCCAGAATCCAGACCTGGCTTTTCTCCCCATTGCGGCTTGAGAGAAAAGAGAGAAATTTCCCGTCCGGACTCCAACGGGGCAGAGAAGCTGACGAATCTTTGGCGGTCATGGGAACAGCCTCTTTGTCTGAGGAGGAGGCCATCCAAATCCGTATCTTGGATGCATCTTTCTCCGGATCGGTTTCCGTGACTGTGTAGGCAACCCATGCTGCTTCGGGACTGATCTGAGGATCACCGACCATTTTGAACTTATAAAGGTCTTCGACATCGAGCGCCCGCTTGGCACCCTCATTTGCAAGTGTTCCTTGGGAAAAACCGCAAAGAAATCCTGCCAGAGTAACAAATAAAGCGATACGTCCGAATCGAAAAGGTTTGAGATATGAAAACATAATCTCCCTCCTATTGATGTTATGCGCGTTCTTTTGCGGATTCGGGAGTCAGGGGCTCGTACTCCGTTATGGGCTGAAGCCCGCCATCCACCCTGATCGCAGGACGCAGAACGGCAATCAAATGCAAATCCGTCGCTTTTTTCTCATTCATTATTTTCAGTAAAGCTTCGATCGTCATTGTCATCTCCCTATGATTGAAGCTCCGAAATCAAACCGAATATCCGAACTGCCATGACCTCGGAACTTTTCGATTTCATCTCTAAGTTATTTCTCCAGTATTCTTTTCAAAGCATCTTTAGAATTTTTAATCCGTGTATTCACCCAACGTAGGGAAAGACCGAAAATCTCAGCGATTTCCATCTGAGATAGTTCCATATAATAATAAAGATACAGCATATCCGCATCTATCGGACGCAATTTTTTTAAGGACTCCGTTATGAGAATCGCCTTCTCTTTCTTCTCGAGGGTCTCGTGCGGATCGGGAATCTGATTGTCAACGGCGATGCCTTTCGGCATTCTTCCTTTTTTTCGTATGTAATCCACAATCCTGCGGCTCGTAATAACATAGATAAACGTCCCCAGAGAGCTGTCTCCTCGAAACCTACCTTCTTTAACGGCCTCGATAACATCGATCAGGATATCGCCGGCAATATCCTCCCAGTCGGGATTGGCATACCCAAGGGAACTCCTGACTCGAAAATTGATCTGGGGCCAAAATTTAAGAATCAACTCTTCCAGATCTATAAGTGTCGTATTGTTTCCTGATTTCATACTCACTGTCAACCGGATGATAACGGAAGCATCATGAATGACTTCTTAAGTGTAACCAATTGAAGAACTTTTTGAAACAGCAAGCACGGATTATTACAGAACCGCAATTACCGCCGCATTGAACGGGCTAGGATGAAGCACACGCAATCGCCTTTTTTTTTAAATAATTCCAGCTGGGTAAATTGGCTCGGACGCAAGATAAGGAAATGGACGCTACGCCGATGAAAAACAAGTCATTCGAGAACGGAAGCAACCGGATTTCTCTATGCTTAAGTTGGAAAAAAAGATGGCCGCGATTTCACTGTGATATGATAGAATGATTTTAGAATTTGGGTAATATGATCCAAAACTTAAGGGGGGATCAGATGTATGCTGCAAAACGTCTTTTATTTATGTCTATTATCTTGACTTTGACTCTCTTTCTATCAGCCCTCCAGGGCATATCTCCGCTCCAGACAGAGGATAATCCCATGGGAGGGTCGCCTCTGACGGTCTTCCAGGCCGATTTGAAATTCACCTTTGCGTCGTTCGGAGATAATATCGGCAGGAGCAGTATTGTCATCGCTCCGAATGGATCCTATTTAGAGATCTATGTCGCTGCTTCCTCCCGATACAGTTGGGGAAATGACTACTGGTATGCCCTGCGATACGATGTGAGCACACGTGAGTACAGACAGATCTATGTCAGTCCTTACTTTCCGGATGAAATTCGAAGGCTCGATGTGGCCGATGTGGTTGGAGATTCCGAGACCGAAATCATCATCGCTCTCGAAAACGGTGATATCCACTTCTTCAATCAGGCTACAAAAGAACATACGGGAGAGATAGCGACAGAAGTTTGGGGACTCGGGGGATTGGGCGTAGCCGATGTGGACGGAGACAGTGAAAAGGAAATCGTGATCTGCAATTACTCGAACCTGTATGTCTATTCAGGAACGGGATCATTGGAATGGAGCCTTCAGGG